>CAZCZJ010000005.1:35359-55567 GCA_964503235.1 uncultured Dehalococcoidaceae bacterium
GCCGACGACTACACCGCCGACGACTACACCGCCGACGACCACGCCGACGACGACCACGCCGACGACGACCACGCCGACGACGACGGGTGGAGCCGTTAACTGGTGGCTTATCGGAGGAATCATTGCCGCGGTCATCATCATCGGCGCCATTACCGCCATAATGATAATCCGCTACAGACGTAAATAATAATAAAAGCCTGTAAGCAAACGTCGGGGGAGAAGGCTCTCGGGAAAACCGGGAGCCTTCTCCTCTTTATATCCTGTACAAACAGGCTCCTTCACTTTACAATATATGTAAACAGACCTACGTGTTCAGAAATGACAACCTTCCCGAGGAGTATGATTGATGAAAATCCTGATATTTCTACTTGTAGCTATAATGTTACTCGGCGGCTGCACCGAGCAGACTACCAGCCCCGAGCCAACTACGGAAGAAACATCACCGCCAATAGAAGCAATCGACCGGGAGAGTAAAATTCCCCCGGAACAAATGAAAATAACACCGGAAACAGACCTGTTACCACCGATTCTGCACTCGGATGATTACTCCGAGCCGGTGCCGATGCCCTACCCCATCAACACCGCTGGCGCTGAAGATTCCGGGTTTATCATGCCGGACGGTAATACCTTCTACGTCTGGTTCACACCGGATCCCAACGCTCCTTTATCGGAACAGCTTGATGACGGGGTGACCGGCATTTATGAACATAAACTGGTAGATGGTGATTGGCAGCAACCGGAATTAATCGTGTCACAATTCGCCGGAGAATCGTCGGTGGATAACGAGGGGAATATCTATTTTACCCATCATTTTTATAAAGACGGCGTGATGCTGGAAGCGGACATATACGTAATATATAAGAAATAGGCGAGTGTTCATACTATGAGGTAGTTATGATAAAAATGATATTATCTGTGTTACTCACTACCATTATTGTTTTCGGAAGCTGTAATAATACGGTGACTACCACTACGACGGAGAAAACTCCCCCTACCAAGCTTCCGAAGGGAGTTCTCGTCGACAGAGTGCCGGAGAACGCCGACATTATCTTCACGTCGATAAGATATGTTTTAGATAATATTGACTGCCTGGATGATGATTACGAGGTTAAGGATAACTACATCACCGATGCCGACTGTAATAGGCTTATTTACAATGCGGCAGGCACCGGGCTGGCTGCGCCAAGGCAGCTTTTCACGATGGATATCGAGACGGGAGAAATCGTGCAGCTAACCAACCTCGACTTCTTCTTCACCAGCGGACAGGTGGTGGACCCGACCACGATAATGGTAAGCGCCGCCTGCTCGGATACCGACGGTGATGGCACTATCGGCGATAGTGACGCAAAGGAGCTGTATTATCTTGATTTACCCAGTGGTGATATGGACTGTCTTACCGGGGCTTACGACTTCAGTGATATCAACAATCCCGACTACTCGCCCGTTGCTGAAAAGACCGTATTCAGCGGAGCGCTGGAAGGCTGGGGAAGTAATAAAATATTCACCATTGACGCCGGGAAAAACCTGGTACAGTTGACTAATGATGAAATATATATGGATTTCGACTGCGCCTGGTCAGAGGATGCCACCAGGGTCGTGTTCAACAGATTGCCGGAACAGGAATTTCCCTGGACTATCCCCTCCCAGATATGGATTATCGATTCAGACGGCGCCAATGCGGTTAAAATCACCAATGGCGGTGCAAATCCGGATAACGAAGAAAATCTGGGAGCTTTCCCCATCGGCCTTGATGCCGACCCCGATTTAAGCCCGGATAACCGGAAAATCGTGTTTTCAAGATTGAAGACCGGCAGGAAAAACGTGCCGTTCGGGGTTTATGAACTGATAATCGTCGATGTTGAAACCGGGCAGGAAGAAATCATCGATACACGGTATGCCAGTATGCTCCCGGAGTGGAAGAGCCGGGGTATATTATGCGTCAGACAGGTCGGTTCGGATACCGCGACGGATAAAGGGCAGCTTGATCCCATGAGTATCAAGCAGAGCCTGTATATCTATAAAGACGGTATTTTTACGGAACTGGAACATTATCCGTACAACGTATTTCCTATCGGCGCTTTCGGGGCAAGCTGGACGGAGTAAACAGCATCAGCAGACCGGGCAGAGCGAACAGCGCCATCAAGAAAGAAAGCACTATCATCACCGCCGTTAATAAACCGAAAGCCGAGAACATCGGCATCGGGGCGAAAATGATAACGGCGAACCCCAGCGCCGTGGACACAGCCGTCCCGAAAAGAGCCATGCCGGTGTTGCGGCTGGTGTTGAACAGGGCTGTTCTCTTATCGACGCTCTTTTCCAGTTCCTGGCGAAATCTCACCGTGAAGTGAATGGAGAAGTCAATACCTACCCCGATAGATATTGCGGCTATGGTTGCCGTCATCATGTTCAGGTTGTAACCGATAACGTACATAAAACCGTAAAGCCAGCAGGCTACCAGCAACACCGGTATCAGGGTGATAATGGCGTACCTGAAGGAGCGGAAGATAATCACCAGCAATACCAGGCAGGCAACTACGGCGATTATCAGAGAACGGTTCAGGGAGTCGGTGATGGCATTGAACTGGGCATCACGCACGTAGGCCTCACCGGTAAGTCCGTAAAAAGAGATGCTCGATACATCCTGCATCGCCGTGTCCATGTCATGCTGGAGCTCTTCGGCCGATTCCCTGGCTACAGCCTGCTCCCGGGTCCCGGGCACACCGATAATAATCAGCGTGGCATCATCGATTTCTCCGTCTACGTTATGGACGAAAGACTCTCTTATTCGCTGGGAGGAATAAAGCAACGAATCCTCGTCCTGCGGTATGCCGTCACGTATAATATAATCGTAAACAGCCAGAAGCTGCTCCGGGGTATCCGGAATAAGGTCGCTATCTTCATCAGTAACAGCTACACCTGAAGTCGCTTCAATTTGTTCGCGGGCGTAATCATTATTGATAACCGCTGCCAAGAAATCGAAAAGATAGGCATAAGTGTCGGGTTTTCCGTCACTCAAACGCCGGGCGACATGCTGGTTATCGTCCATCTCCTCGATTGTCGCCTTCATAGCATCGAGGGCTTCCTGACGGGTAAAATCACCCCGGATATACAGGTAAGCGGGCTCACCCGCCTTCTGGGCTACGTGTTCATCCAGCTTGTCCAGTCCCACAATAAGGTCCGAATTCGAATCGAAAGCCTCTTTCGGGTCCATCTTCGTATCAAGACCAAGCCATCCCCAGGCCGTCACTACCGTGATGATAAGTATCAACGGCAGAGTGATAAACCACTTTCGGCTGGTAGCTGAAACCATCTTCGCTATCCAGAGTCCGCGGGAAGGACCGGCATCTTTAACAACAGATTTGACCGTTTTCTTACCCCGCCAGGCTTCATACCGCATTACCACCGCCGGTACGAAAAGCCCGAGGATAATAAACGAAGCCAGCATGGCTATCGAGGCGGCGATACCGAAGCCCACCACCGACTCAATTCCCGATGAGGCGTTAGCACCGAAGGCGATAATAGTCGTCAGCATCGCCAGCATCAGGGCGCTGCCCACCCCGTATGTTGATAGACCCAGGGCTTTCGATGGCTCATTCCCCTTCTCCCTTTCCTCGCGGTAGCGGAAAAGGGCGTGTATGGCGTAGTCAATCCCCAGCACCAGAATGGCGATGGGCACAATAAGGTCCAGAATCGTGGAGCTTTTGAGTCCGATTAGATTCGAAAAGCCCTTTAACCAGATAATGAGCATACCCAGTCCCAGGCCGGACATTACTGTTATCAGCCAGGAGCGGAAGAGTAGGGAAATAAGCACCAGCATGAGCACGATGGCAACCATCATCATAACACCGCTTATCTGGCTCTCATCGGCGATTTCCAGGTTCAGGTCAATAAAGACACCCCAGAGCTGGTATCCTTCCTGTTCACCGCGGAGAATACTCTGTACCTCACGGCCGAAGTGCTCCAGCGCCAGCTCATCCGAATATTCCTCACCGACACTGGCAGGATAATCTTCCTGTACCTTTTCACGGTCGGTCATGACAACAAACAACAGTGCCGATGAACTCCACCCTCCGGCCTCCTCTTCATAGGTCGCGTCGATAGACAGCTCTATTTCCATACCGCTGGTAAGGGGGCTGTTTAACACATAGTCCAGCGCCTGTTTTACCTGGCTATCCGTGGCGTTGGATAAATCGACGAATCCCCGGCTGCCCATCAGAAGAGCCGTGTTTACCGAATCGGCCAGCGAATAGACGCCTTCAATATTAATATCGGCTACCTCGCTATAGCGGGTATAGAGAAACGGCGAAAGGCTACCGCTGCGTAGCTCCTCCTCATGCTGATATAGTTCGTAGAGGTTCGGCTGGGTAAGCATATCGCCGTCTCTGGCTTCGACGATAAAGGGCATAACGTAGACTTCAGAAGGAAAAATGTCCCGTATTTCCTCGTTCCATCGAACAACATCACTTACGGTGGGATTATCACTGGCTATCTCCGTAGGCTGCATCAGCATTAACGGGACTATCAGCAGCAGGGTGATTATTATTGTACCCAGTATAAGCCACCACGACCGGCGCTCCAGGCAGTTAGCCAGCCACCCGTAAAAACCCTTTCTTCCTTCACCGGATTCAACCATGCCGGGACACTCCTTTTAGTAAAGATGAATAATCTGGAAGATGCGGGAACTCAATCGAAACGGCAATACATCAGCGATACTTCCAAACCACCCCCAGTATAATCATTACCAGTCCCGGTTGGCAAGTATATTATGTAAATACCGACTATATTTTATTAGTAGAGATTAAGTAATGCTTTCCTAACCTTTTCCCCCGGATTCCGTTATATACTATGTACTGAAGAACACGATAGTCGTGTTTTCACAAGGAGGTATCCGATGCGATATAAAGTATTAGTATCAGGTATATTAGCCATAATTATGCTGCTTACCATGCTTCCCTCCTGCGGGCCGCCAGAACCCGCCGACGGATATGCGATTGTAATCCCGGAGACTCTTCAGGCGGGCAGCCAGCAGGCTATCTCCGTAACACTGTTTCAGGGAGACCAGACAGTATCCGGTAAGGTAGAGCTTACCCTGTTTCAGGGCAGCGACGAAATTCTTACCGTGGAAAAGGATGTGCCCGGCAAGGGAACGATATCCTTCGTCGTACCCGATGTCCCCGAAGGTGAGTACGGCATACGCATCAAGGGAAACAACTTTGAGGACGAAGCCAGTATTAAAATCGAACGCAATTTCCTTATCTTTGTGGAAACGGACAAACCTATCTACAAGCCCGGACAGACCATCCGCATGCGCGCCTTTACCCTGGACGCCGAACTGATACCTCTGAGTGAAAACGTTATCATCGAGGTCCAGGATGCCAAGGGCATCAAGATATTCCGTAAAGAAGTCCTGACCGATGATTACGGCGTCGCCACGCTGGACCTGCCGATTTCCACCGAACCGAACCTCGGTGTCTGGAAGATAACGGCGGAATCCTCTAAAGGCAAGACGGAACTGGATGTACGGGTGGAGGAGTACGTCCTGCCCAAGTACGAGGTCAAGATTGACCTGCCTAAACAATGGTACCTTGTTAACGAGGAAATCACCGGTGTGATAACCTCAGAATACAGCTTCGGCAAGCCGGTGGTGGGAGACCTGGAAATCAAGGCTTCCCGCTACGTAGGTGTCTGGGAAGAATACGCCACCTATAACGTGGCGATAGACGGCGAAGCCGAATTTACGATACCCGGTCCCGGTTACTTGGCCGGTGTCCCCGCCGCGGGTGGACAGGGTAACGTCATACTCGACGTTATCGTTTATGAGAAATCGACCGGATACGAGGAGAAAACCAGCGCCCTTCTCACCGTAGCCGATTCGCCGGTGAATATCCAGATAATACCATCCGGTACGACGTTCAAACCGGAGCTGCCCTTCGGTTTCCTGATAGTCACGGAAACCCCGGATAACCAGCTCATAGATACCGAAGTCGAGGTGAACGTAAAGTACTTTAACAACGAGTTTGAAGTTTTTAAGAACGATGAACAAACGGTGAACACCACCAACGGCAAAGTCATGCTGGAGATAACACCTCCCGAAGACAGCGCCGCCCTCTCGATTGCCGTTACCACGCCCGAAGCCTATGCCGAGAGAGCCCTGGAAGCGAGTTACTCGCCTTCGGGCAATTTCATTCACGTCGAACAAATCAGCCAGGGTACCCCGGAACTGGGCGCCGATATAAAATTCAAGGTATATTCCACCAAAGAAGCCGCTAATTTCTATTACGAGGTTGTCTCCAGGGGCAAGATGGTCTTCACCAGCTATTCCACCGATGATGAGATATCCTTCACGACCACTCCCCTGATGGCGCCTGTTTCCAAGCTTCTCGTTTACCAGATACTCCCCAACAGCGAGGTAGCCGCCGATTACCTGCCTTTTAACGTCGATGCCGAGTACCCGCATGAGGTGACGGTGGAATTCGACACTTCCGAAGCCAGACCCGGGGATGAAGTCGATATTGAAATAAAGACCGACGGGCAGGCCAGGGTGGGCATCGCCGCGGTAGACCGTTCCGTGTTTATCCTTGCCGAGAACCGGCTTAATCTACAGCAGGTCTTCAACGAACTGGAGAAGCTCTACATGGAACCCCGGGCAGAGCTTCACGAAGTCACCATATATCAGAACATAACCAATCCGGGTGCCGGTGATGTTTTCCGCGATGCCGGGGTGATACTGCTGACCAATAAGAAATTACCCGACGGTAAAGAGTACGAAAACGAGATGGCTTTCCCTCATCGCAACGGCTGGGACGGGGGTTTTGGTGTCCCCGAAGCGATGGATGCTAAGACGGTAGCGCCGACGACGATGCCAGCGCCAATAGTTATCACCGTCCCGCCCGCTGCCCCCGCAGAGCCCGGACTTGCCGAGGTGCAGAGGGTCCGCCAGTTCTTCCCGGAGACATGGCTCTGGCAGGACGTTTATACCGATAACAACGGCAACGCTACTTTGAAAGTAGATGTACCGGATACCATTACGACCTGGATGCTGCGTGCCGTGGCTATCTCCAAGGAATACGGGCTGGGCGTGGCGGAAAGCCAGCTGGTAACCTTCCAGCCGTTCTTCCTCAGCATCGACCTGCCCTACTCGGCAATAAGAGGCGAGGAATTTCCTGTCAAAGTAGCCATCTATAACTACCTCGATGAATCACAGAGCGTGCAGGTAGACATCGAAGGGGCCGACTGGTTTAATCTTATGGACCAGAGTACCAAGACCGTAGAAATCGGCCCTAACGATATCGGTGGCACACAATTTATGATAAGCCCCACGCAACTCGGACAGAACGGCGTGAAAATAACCGCCAGAAGCACCGAGGCAGCTGACGCCGTCATCAAGAACATCATCATCGAGCCCGAGGGTGTCTCCCGCGAAATGATTGAGAATCTTATTCTCACCGCGGGTTCGACTCAGGAAACCGGCACCGATATCCCGGTAATCGCCATCGACGGCTCCGGCCGGGCTTACCTTACCGTTACTTCCAGCTACCTGACACAGACGATTGAAGGGCTGGAAGGGCTTATCCAGATGCCCTTCGGCTGCGGCGAGCAGAACATGATAGTCTTCGCGCCGGATGTCTTCATTACTAAATACCTGGAAGCCAGCGGCCAGCTGAAGCCGGAAATCATGGCTAAAGCGGAAATGCTGATGCTCACCGGATACCAGCGGCAGCTGACTTACCGGCACAACGACGGCAGCTTCTCCGCCTTCGGGGAAAGCGACCCGGAAGGCAGCCTCTGGCTGACCGCCTTCGTTCTGAAGAGCTTCGCTCAGGCCGAGGACTTGATCTACATCGACAGCGATATACTGGATGAAGCCAGGGAATGGATTATCAGCCACCAGAAAGCGGACGGCTCTTTCGAGCCGGTCGGCTTCATCCACCACCAGGAGATATTCGGCGGGCTAACCGGCGATACCGCCCTGACCGCCTACGTGGCGATTGCCCTGATGGAGGCCGGAGAGAACATAGCTTCGGCTAAAGCGGTATCCTACCTAGAAACGCAGCTGGACGACATCGACAGCGCCTATACCATGACCCTGGTAACCTACGCGCTGGAGAAGGGTAACAGTCCCCTGATAGAACAGGCTTACGAGAAGATGATGTCCATGGCTAAAGAGGACGAAAACGGTCTTTACTGGGGTGATGACATCGAGCCTTTACCGCTTGAAGAGGAAGAAATCATGCCGCGAAGGTCTCCCCACATGACCAGTACTGCCGCCATCGAAGCTACCGGTTACGCCACGCTGGCAATGGTCGAACACGGCGATGCTCTCAACGCCAGCCGGGCGGCCAAGTGGCTGATATCCAAGCGCAACGCCCTCGGCGGCTACGGTTCGACCCAGGATACCGTGGTAGCGCTGGAAGCCCTGACCTCTTTCGGTACCGGTGCCAGAGCGGATATCGACCTCGATATCGAGGTTCGGACCGCCACCGGGACGACGAATCTTACACTTAATCAGGAAAACTTCGATGTTCTCCAGATTGTGGAAATCCCCGTTAATGATGTTGTGGAAATAAAGACGGAGGGCAAGGGCGAAGCCATCGCCCAGGTGGTGAAGAGATTCAACCTGCCCCAAGCCGGTACTACCGAAGAGGACATTCTGAAGATAGACGTCAGCTACGATGCCTCCGAGGTAGCCGTCAACGACCTGCTGACCGTATCGGTGCACCTCAGCTTCAATCCCCCGGTGCCCATGGAAGCCGGCATGACGGTACTGGATATTTCCATCCCCACCGGTTTCGCCCCGGTGACCGAATCCATTGCCGAGCTCGTGGAACAGAACGAGAATTTCAAACGCTACGAGATAGCCGGCAGAAAGGTAATCTTCTACATCGAGAACCTGCTGCCGGGCGATACGCTGGACTTCACGTTCCAGGCTGTAGCTGTTTACCCGGTCAAAGCCAAGGGCGTCGCCTCTCAGGCTTACGCCTACTACCAGCCTGAAATTACCGGCGAAACTCTGGGCAGTGACATCATCGTAACGGAAAATTAAAGACATAAAAAGGCAGGAAGTTTATCGAGTTCTCATCCTGAAGAGCTTCCTGCCTTGATATCCGGCTCGGCTAACTTAATACCTTATATAATTCGGCACGATATTCTTGTATTTAGCCATCAGCTTCGCCCAGTCTTTCGGTAATTCCGCTTTCCTGGTAACCGGCGGCGGACCTCCCTGGGCAAAACCCATCCAGGAGCCGAAGCCGCCGTAGACAAATACCTGAACCGGGTCCGGGTCATGCCGACTGGGACGGAATATATCCCGTGTGCCTCCCGGGCCGGAACCGGTACCCCGGTCGAAAGCCCGGCTGCCGTCGAGTCCCAGCCTTTCGAAGTAGTCCTCCGGAACTACCGCATTCTTGACGATGTATTCCTTGATGGCTTTCTTCGTCCAGCCGGCGTCGGCAAACGACCTGGCATGAGCCGGGGTCAGCAGCAGTATAAACTGCCCCATCCTGGCCGGCACAATACTGCCGATTACCGTAGCCAGAATCCCTTTAGCGTCGGTGCCGAACGGCATCATCTGCTGGAATGACTGCGGAAACGTAAGCGTTATGGCGCTGTCTTCTTTCTTCAGTCCGCGTTCCACGTGCTGCGGCTCGAACGGACTGAACTCTTCGTTCTCGGCAGCCACCCAGGTATATTTACCGGGATTACCCAGGACGCCCATGTCTTCTACCTGCTTGCGCACGCCCCGGATATTCTTGGTAAGCAGCCCCAGGGCACGCCCGATAGTCGCGTTGGCGATATCCCCCGGGCTGGCAGCCCCGTAGGTAGCCCGGGCATTAATGTCTTTAGCTACCGGCCCGTTAATCAGCCAGAACGGCGAGAAAGAGCCCGTGCTGGCAGCCATCATGCCGGATACTGGATTATCCGACAGGCATTCTACCCCCGCAATCAACAGGGGCATATAGGTCGGCAGACAGCCGGCCATGACCGCGTTGATAGCGATTTTTTCCACGGTGGCTTTGCCCCTCCGGGGTTCCAGCTCAGCCACGATATGGTCGGCCGGGAGGTCGGTCCCGGTACACATCTCGGCTACCGCCGACTCGGTGGGCGGGATTATCGGTAAGCCGTCGGTCCAGCCCCGCTGGTAGAAAAAGCGGTTGACATCCTCAAGGCTGCCCTTGAAGATAATCCTCGGCGGGTTTTCCTGTTCTCTCGGCTGGGGAGACTTTTCCTCGGCGGTAAGCGGTTTGGTCAGCGCGGCAACCGCATCATCGAACACCGCCGTGATGGCTTTTTCTATATCGGCGACAACCGTCGACTCGGAGACGATAGTCTCCGGAACGACCCTGACCACGGGCATCCCTTTGCTGGATGCCGCCGACATGGCATCGTTGAGAAAGTGCTCGAAAGCGAAGGTAACCGTGGGTTTGCCCGCCTTCTCGATATAGATTGCATCGTACACAAGGTACTTGGTGCATGCCCCTCAGTCGCCGACCGATGCAATAACGGCGTCAAGTCCCTTTATCCAGTCGTCGAATTCATCTTTCCGGTCACGCTCCAGCGACGATACCGAGAAGGTGCGGGCGTGGAAATAACTCGTCTCGGCGGTGGGATACTTCTCTTTGAGCAGCCTTTCAGCCACATCCAGGATAACGGGCGCCGCCCGCTTGTTATTGCACAATAAACCTATTTTCTTCCCGGCCAAATCGTCCAGCCTTGGGGAAAGCCCCTGCAACGGTATGGGGTCGGCTTCCGACCAGGGACTCAACATCTCGTACAGGATACCGGCATTATCAGCGCTCATGATGATTTCCTCCTATTTCACAACACAATGTTCTTAAAATATTTGGTATATTATGGTTTCATGCCTTTTCCGGCACGAAAGTCTTTACGCCTC
Source organism: uncultured Dehalococcoidaceae bacterium (assembly GCA_964503235.1). Classification (GTDB taxonomy): domain Bacteria; phylum Chloroflexota; class Dehalococcoidia; order Dehalococcoidales; family RBG-16-60-22; genus W425. Next base: position 46,251 of record CAZCZJ010000005.1, read on the forward strand.
TTTATAAAATTGTTCCAATGCTCTTTGCCTCCAGGTGCGATGGCATAGGCATCCAGGTTGGTGCCGGTTATCATTCGTGCCTTCTCAGAAGCCAGGAAAAGGACGGCATTGGCGGTATCTTCGGCGGTAGTAATATCTCCCAGCAAAGCGCCGTCTTTCATCTTCCGGAGCACCTCAGGCGACGGCATATGGTCACCACCCATCACCATACCCGGGCAAACGGAGTTCACCGTGATTTTATAGGGTCCCACCTCAAAAGCGAGATGCCGTGTAAAGCCCATAACCCCGGCTTTAGCCGAGGTATAACCGGCACAGCCATTGACCGTCATAGCCTTACCAGCCGGTGAGGCGATATTGATGATACGACCGCCACCCCTCTCTTGCATTACCGGTATTACCGCTCTGGAGCAGAAGAAGGTCCCGTCCAGGTTAACGCCGATGATCCGATGCCATTCCTCCGCCGTCATATCCTCCACCAGGATGGGATAACCGAACCCGGCATTATTAACCAGGATATCGATGCCACCCAGCTCTTCAACCACTCTAGCCACCATCGCCTTCACTTCATTCTCGCTGGAAACGTCCGCTTTTACGGCTATCGAACGGCGCCCTAAAGCTTTTACCTCTGAAGCTGTCTTTTCTGCCGCTTCGAGGTCGATATCGTTAACCGCCACATCAGCCCCTTCGGCCGCCAGGGCAAGGGCAAACACTCTTCCCTGTCCGCTGCCGCAGCCGCCAGCTCCGGTTACCAGAGCTATTTTCCCTTCAAATTCCATGTTCTCTCCTCCCGGAGTGGCCCCGCTACCGACTACGTAGGTGATAATAGCGCCTAGCCTACCGCTAATAATTTTGAAAACTTGAAGGTCCCGGATGAACAGTTACACGAGATTCAGGCTGAGTTTAGCACCATTTTTTCAACCTGTCAATTTAACAGCAACGTGGACAATTCTCTATTATTTCAATATTCAATACTTAAAGCAACCGGAATAATTCACTACGACAGGGTAAAATATTACAATCTATGAATTTGACAGCAGGATAAAACCGTGGTACACTCAGCCCGAATTATATCTATTATCACTACGTAATTATACTTTATGCGTGACTAACACCAGCCCTGAGTATTATCTTTAGAAATATGCCCATATCCCTGAATTAAAACAAATAACTACATGGCATTAGGGGAGTAATCTAGAGTATATATATTATCCATTTCAGGAAGGTATCATGGCAGTTGCATTAGATGTGCAGGATTTACGTACCTATTTCCGTACTAAAAAAGGCCTTGTTAAAGCCGTGGACGGTGTCTCTTTTTATATTGATGAGGGAGAGATTATCGGCATAGTAGGAGAGAGCGGATGCGGTAAATCCGAAACCATGCTTTCAACGGTTCAATTAATACAAACACCAGGGGAGATAGTGAGCGGTCGGGTGATTTTTAACGGCGAAGATATCCTTCAGCTTAAAGCGAATAGCCCTGCTATGAGGTCCATCCGTGGCAGTAAAATATCCTTTATTTTCAAGGAACCGATGACTTCATTAAATCCGACACTCAGTATTAACCGCCAGATGACAGAAATCCTGGAACTGCATCTGGATATGGATAAACCGACTGCCAGAGAAAGAGCAATTGAGCTGCTTGAAATGGTGGGTGTCCCCGACGCCGGAAGCAGAATAGACGACCTCCCTCACCAGTTCAGCGGCGGCATGCGTCAGAGAGTGACGATTGCCATGGCTTTAGCGTGTAATCCACCGATAATCATCGCTGATGAGCCGACGACCGTGGCAGACATAACCACACAAGCCCAGCTATTAGAGCTGATGAAGGAACTGGTAACCCGTTTGAATACAGCAATTATAATAGTAACCCAAAATCTCGGTGTGGTTGCTCGTTATGCCCGGAGGATTTATGTCATGTATGCGGGGCGTATCGTGGAGTCCGGCCCCTCTGAAGCGGTTTTCAATCATCCGTGTCACCCCTATACCCTGGGGCTTTTACGCAGTGTACCCCGGTTAGGTGAAAATAAGACTTTAAGAAAGCTGGCTCCCATATACGGTTTACCGCCAGACCTTATTGATATGCCGCCATACTGTGCTTTTCTCCCCAGATGTACCCATAAAACGGAAAGGTGTGAAAAGGACCCCCGGCCTGAGATGAGGCCGGTGGGTGAAGGACATTATATATCGTGTTACGTTGATTTACGGGATACGCCATGAACACATCTCTGAATGACATATTGGTAGAGGTCAATAATCTTAAGATGTATTTCCCCATCAAACGGGGAATATTTAGACGTAAAGTCGGCGAAGTTAAAGCTGTTGACGATATTGATTTTACCATCAGAAGAAATGAGACTCTCGGTCTGGTTGGCGAAAGCGGATGTGGAAAGACCACTACCGGACGCTGTATCTCAAGATTTTACAATCCGACCTCCGGAAGCATATTCTTTGACGGGACCGATATTTCCAGGATGCCGGAGAAGCACCTTAAACCATTACGCCGCTCCATTGGTGCCATTTTCCAGGACCCTTATAGTTCTTTGAATCCGAGGCAGAGAGCCGGAAGCATTGTCGCCGAACCGCTAAAATTCCACCACCTGGCAGATAAGACAGAACTTCACGACAGGGTAGCTGCGCTTTTTCGTCTGGTAGGACTCGACCCGGTAATGTCGTACCGCGTTCCCTATGAGCTGAGTGGAGGTCAACAACAGCGTATTGCGATAGCACGAGCTCTGGCCTCCCAGCCATCGCTGGTGATATGTGACGAGCCTGTTTCAACTTTGGATATATCGGCTCAAGCCCAGATAATAAACCTCCTCGAGGAGTTGCAGGAATCACAGGAGCTAACCTACCTGTTTCTCTCCCGTGACCTGGCAACGGTCCAGTATATCAGCGACCGGGTAGCGGTGATGTATTTAGGTCGCATCATGGAATTAACCACCTCGGAAGAGCTGTGTAAAAACCCTTTACACCCTTACACTCAAGCCTTAATTTCAGCAACACCGATTACCGACCCTGTTGTCGATAAGACACGCCAGCGTATCGTGTTGGAAGGTGAGATACCCAGCCCGGTCAATCCCCCGACCGGATGTCATTTCCATCCCCGGTGCCCGATAGCAATCGGTGAGTGCGGTGAGCAAAGACCGCCACTGCGTGATGTTGGAGAAGGTCACTACGTAGCCTGTATCAGGGTCTAAAAACCTTGAATATTATTCCACTATCCCCCGGTCATGGGAACAAGCAAAGCTATGCGGTCACCCTGACGAAGTTTGAAGTCCATCCTGTCGAAGTAGAACTGTCCATTGATATTGAATTTATACTGCTCCTGGAGTCGGTTTTCTCCAACGCGAAACACCGGGCCTTCCAGAGACGGTACTTTTTCCTTGAGAGCAGCGATTACCTCCGCCATGCCAGCCCCATCGCTTAATTCAATCTCGACGTTTCGTATTTCCGTTATATCACGTGGCAAACCGTACATCGGTATAACAACCTTAAACATATCCCGGATTCTCCATATCAAACAGTATTTATCTCAGGACATATATTTGTCTGTGATTTTAGTCTCTTCCTTGTTATCCGGGCGGACCCATTCCGGGCATTTTCTCGGGGGGCCACAGCTCCTCGGCGATATCATTCAATCCCAGTTCCAGCAGTTTATTTTTACTGGGAACGGCTGTTTTCCGATCCCAATCGAGAGCACCGAGATACCACCATCCCTCCGCCTCGAGGTCCGGAGATACGTCAGCCAGCGGGCCTTGTTTCAACGGCGGTCGCCCGACTACCCGTCCGTGGATATAGTGCTCCAGAGGATTTAATCCTTCACGCAGATTGAAGGCATGTCTTATGTTGGCGATTCTCTCACCCGCCTTGAGTAATTCGTCCATAGAGCGGCCCAGACCGGTCACGGAGGTCATCATCTTCGGGGCATAAGGTCCCTTAGGTAAACGTTGATCGAATATTATCATACAGACACCCATGGCGTTGTTGAGGTTATTTATAAAGCTGGGAGGTCCGAAAGCCTGGGTATGGCGCCCGGGAGTGGGGCTGAGCCAGTACATCGCTGGAGACGGCATACCGGCAAATTGATGAAAGGCGATCCTGGGATCGTGCATGCCGACTTCCTGTCCCCCGATGTGCACGGAATATTGCTCGGCGCCCCTGCCGATTTTCTCGGCGGCTATTTTTACACCGTCGGCGAGGACATCACCGAACCCTTCCCGTTTACCCATTTTCTCAGTCATGGCAACCAGAGCCCGGTGATTGCCCCAGGTAAGCTCTATACCATCGGTATCGGCTTTAGTGATGATACCGTTTTCATAGCACTCCATAGCGAAAGAGATTATAGTCCCTGCGGAAATGGTATCCATCCCGTAGTAATTGCAGAGGTGATTGGCCATTTCAATCGATTCCAGGTTAGCGTTAGCGCAGTTCGCCCCGAAAGCACCCAACGTCTCGTATTCCAGCCGGTGAGTACCGGCCGGGTATTTATACTCTCCCTTTCCCTCTTTGAGACTGCCCTTACAGACAGCCGGACAATGCCAGCAACCTATTCTTTTGTCCAGATTGGCGATGACCAGGTCTTTATCAAGACCGGAAACATCGGGCACATCGACCACGCCGACACCACCCCAGTTTTTCACCGGGGTATCGCCGCTGTGAGCCGAGGCATCGGCATGTCCACCCGTACCGTATTTATTAAACCTCTCCAGGAAACCCGTCGACCTTAAACCTTCTATGTGCTCTTTTCTTAATTCGTTGGCTTTTTCAATATCGGCAATGGGAACGTCCCGGTCACCCCGGGCTACTATCGCCTTGAGCTTTTTAGAACCCATAACCGCCCCGATTCCCCCGCGCGCGGCCGCATCTCCTTTATGCGTGATGATGCTGCCTATCAGGGAGAGCTTCTCCGCTGCCGGGCCTATGCAGATGACTTTAGCCTTGGAACCGTATTCTTTCTCTAATGTTTCCTCCGTATAATACGTGTCTTTTCCCCAGAGATTTGATGCGTCTTTCAACTCGGCTTTGCCATTATCTATTAGAAGATATACGGGTTTATCGGCAATACCGGTAAAGAACACGGCGTCGTATCCCGCAAATTTCAGATGAGGTCCGAAATGCCCCCCGGAATTGGCATCTCCCCACCCCCCGGTCAGCGGTGATTTAGCGACGACCGCATAACGGGCACCGCTGACGGTTGGAGTGCCGGTCAGCGGGCCGGTAATCATACCGAGGATATTGTCCGGCCCCATGGGGTCTATACCAGCCTTCATCCGGTTATATAGAATCCTGGCACCGACGCCATATCCGCCGATGAAATCCCGATAAAGACTTTCGTCGGGTATTTCTTCTTCTATCTTTCCCGTGGGAAGATCAACCCACAACATCTTTCCCATGTAACCCTTGAGCATAAAAAACTCCTTTGATAATTCTTCCAGTCCAATCGCCAGTTTACCATTGCCTTAGATTCGGGTCAACTGTAAACAGGCGTAAATAAACATGCCATTTTATCGTTAATAATTGGAAAATACAGATGAAAATGTTGTACCCTCATATATGGTTCAAGATATCGCTTTAAAAGAGACCTCGTATGTTTGACTGGGATGCGGTTATCATCGGCGGTGGTCCGGCAGGCTTAACGGCCGGTTTATATTTAAGCCGAGCCAAACGCCGTACTCTATTGTTGGATAAGGATAGTTTCGGGGGATACATCAGGAACATCGAACTGATAGAGAATTATCCCGGATATTCTGAAGGCGTTGCCGGAGCCCGGCTGGCCTCGGAGATGGTAAAACAGGCGGAAACATACGGTTTGCAGATGGAAACCGCCGAATTTACCGGACTGGAGCTTTTCCCGGACACTCGATGGGTGGCCTGCTCCCGGGGACAGGGTTATACCACCAACATCGTCATCATTGCCGGGGGGTCGCGGAACAAGAAGCTGGGCGTGCCCGGCGAGGAAGAGTTCGAGGGGAAAGGCGTTTTCAACTGCGCCTTCTGTGACGGTGGTCATTACGCCGACCGTATAGTTGCCGTTTGCGGCGGCGGCGATTCCGGTATTACCGAAGCCCTTTATATGGCGAAAATTGCCTCGAAAGTCATAGTTATCGAGGCATTGCCGGAACTGACGGCCACGGCCGTCCTCCGGGAGAGGGTTTTGTCCAATCCAAATATCGAAATCCGCTGCGGCGTAAAAGTAGAAGCCATCAGCGGCACGGATAAGGTCGAAGATATAGAATGACTGGATATCGCTACCGCAAAGAAGGAAAGCGTTAAAGTCGATGGGGTTCTGGTACATGTTGGCCTGGACCCAAATACGGAATACCTCGATGGTATTATTCCCCTGGACGATTCCGGGCAGATTATTGTGGACGGGAAAATGCAGACTAAAATACCCCATGTGTTCGCCGTCGGGGATATCAGGAGTAACTCGCCGAGACAGGTAGTTTCCGCCGTTGGTGACGGCGCCATGGCAGCTATAACCGCCAATAGTCTCCTCCAAGAGACTCTGTAAAAGTAAGATATACCTATCGTCGTAATGCGTGCTTGCAGGGATTTTTGCATACTCACCCCCTTTGTCCCCCTCTCAAACGGGTTCAACCTTTAAGCTCGCTTTATATTATGTTTGAGAGGGGGAGAGAATTTGAGAGGGGGTGAGGTAAGCACCGATAATCCAGATGCAAAGAGTACCATTTTCATTGGTCCTCTAAAAAGTATACCCCCGGTTAATACCAGGGGCATACTGAAAACTACTGAACAACAATTAATATTTCTAGCGACGTGGTTCTTCGGGACGTTGACCCATAAAACCCCCGTGATACCGCCCCATCGGGATACCGCCGCCGACATTTAACATCTGTCCGGTAATGTAAGACGACATCTCCGAGCACAGGAACAGACAAGTATTGCCGATATCTTCCGGCAGACCGACCTTCCCTATAGGGCTGTTCTGTCCCATCCGGTCCATCGCGTCACTTCTTTCCTCGGGGGGGATATGGGCAAGGACGGGGTCCCAGAACGGGGTCTTGATAGGACCGGGTAAGATACCGTTAACATTAACATTACTGGGACCCAGCTCATACGCCAGGTTATAGACCAGCCCGATAATCGCAGCTTTGGCTCCGTGATATTCCACTGAAGGCCCGGGAGGACTATAGACACCCAGGGAAGAAATCAGGACTATTTTACCGTACTTCTGTTTCTTGAAATACGGGACTACTTCCTTGCAGAAGAAAACATGACCCTTATAATTCAGGTCGGTCATCATGTCAAAGTGTTTTTCATCAGTATGCTCGACGCCTATTTTAGGGGTGCCGTCGGCATTTCGTGGCCTGGTGGAAGAGTCGCGGGGCACGCTGCCTCCCGCACTGCCCACCAGTATATGTACCGTACCGAACTTTTTAACGGTCTGGTCAACACAATCCTTGATTTGCTTGAGGTCGGTGATATCGCATTTAACAAAGATGGCTTCCTTACCCCTACTGGTAGCCTCCGCCGCGGTCTTCTTCCCTTCCTCTTCGTTAACATCGGCAATTACACAGTGGCAACCTTCCTCGGAAAACAGATAGGCTGTCGCCCGTCCCATTCCGGTGGCACCACCGTTAATAATAGCGACTTTATCAGTGAGTAACGGCTTCATCTATCTCCTCCCAAATATATCGGCACAGGGAATATTTCGTGGTAATCCCTGAAAGTGTATAACATTTTACTCTTTATAATACTAAATATCAAAATATCTTTATCTATCAAAAAGGCAGACTTCTCTCCAAGAATCCTCCTTTCCTTGACAGCCCGTGACAGTGTGGTTATGATGCAATCAATATGTCCGCCGCGGAGTTTTTCAAAGACCTTTTCGTTTTAACCTTCAGCCAGATAATATCACTGTTTGCCGGTGTCTTCGTTTTCGGTCTGTTAATAAACTTTATTTCTCATTTCACGTTTAACTCGCTGGGGAGGGCCTTCGGGCCGGCGGGAACCTACCTCGTTGCCTGGCTGGGCACCCCCATTCACGAGCTGGGACACGTTATTTTCTGTATAATATTCGGGCACAAAATCACCAAAGTAGAACTCTTTTCACCCGACCCGAAAACAGGGACACTGGGCTATGTAAATCACCAGTGGAATAAATCCAATCCCTGGCAGGTTCTCGGTAATTTTTTCATCGGGATTGGCCCCGTAATCATCGGTAGTCTCGCCCTGCTGGGACTTTTTTACCTGCTGGTACCCAATAGCTCTCAGGCATGGGAACCCATTATCGCCAGAGCAAACGAGATTGGCAGCGATAACTCGATCAGCGGATATCTGGTAGTCCTCAAGGACTCTTTTTTAGCCTTTGCAAAGGTGGTATTTACATCCTCTAATATCTCGAACTGGCAGTTCTGGGTATTCTGTTATCTCGCCATTTGCGTGGCGTCCAATATAAGACTCAGCCTGGCAGATATGAAGAACTCCCTGTCCGGTCTCGGCTGTGTTATCATCCCTTTCGTCATCATCAACATCATCGCTCTTCTATCGGGAATTGGCAGCGAGAGGTTCATCCCTTTCACGGCTTCATCTCTCAGTATCATGTACAGCCTGTTTATTCTCGCTTTAATTATGACGGCAGCGGGTTTTATCCTGACTTACCTGATATCGGCAATCTGGTTAAAGCTATGGCGCGGGAGAATCCTTAATCCGTTCTGATATAGCGGATATTTCTCTTATAGAACCAGCTTATCTCGATTAGTAGAAATGAGCCTTCCCGAAATAAGAAGGCTCCTCTGTTTACTATTGTCTCTTTTTGCAGAATAGGTATCAGGTGATTATGCTGGCGTTGACAGCATGTATCCTATACCAGGCCTGGTCAGGATATATTTCGGTTTTTGAGTATGATCATTCAGCTTCTGCCTGAGCCTTGCGATATTTACCTGAAGAATATGGGTGGCACCGACGTACTTCTCACCCCACACCTTCTCCAGTACCTGGTCGGGTGTGACCACCCTGCCGGAGTTCCCCGCCAGATAGGACAACAATGCGTACTCGGTGACGGTCAGTTGTACCTCTTCTCCGCCGGCGCTGACCTGGTGCCGGGTAAAGTCTATTACCAGGTCTCCGGAACAGAAAACAGGTTGAGAAGTCTTATCCGGAAACTTGGCGCGGCGCAATACCGCTCTGACCCTTGCTACCAGCTCTTCAGCGGACAAGGGCTTGGTCACATAGTCGTCAGCACCCGCATCCAGCCCCTCAACCCTTTCTTCGCTACCGTCCTTGGCGGTAACCATAATCACCGGTACCTGTGAGAATTCACGTATGCGGCGACATGCGGTAACCCCGTCCATGCC
>CAZCZJ010000006.1:0-53568 GCA_964503235.1 uncultured Dehalococcoidaceae bacterium
ATATCCCCGGGCCGTACAGGCTGGCGAGATAGACCGGGACCATCGGCAGTACGCAAGGAGAAAGGAAAGACAGAAGCCCTCCCCCAAAAGCCACCACCAGGGTTACATTTTCATCCACTGTCTACATTGTATACTGTATCTGACACAGTTTGCCAGAAATTCGAAGGTATTTATATAACCCCTGATAAAAATCTATCTATAGACAAAATTCGCTTTTCGCTTTATAATTTCACTTGCATATATTCGTTAATATTGATACTCTCATAATATGAAGACACCGTCGGACACATTAGAAAGGGCACCGGCAATACCGGCGTAATATTTACAAAGAGGAGGAAATCATGCCGCTGTATATTATGATGACCAACCTCACCGATGAAGGCAGGAAAACGGTAAAAACAAACCCCCAGAGGATTAAGGAAGTCAACAAAGAAGTTGAGGCGATGGGTGTTAAAATACTCGCCCAGTATGTTACTCTGGGCCAGTACGACTTCATCAATGTTCTTAATGCACCCAATAACGAGACCATCGTCAAAGTTGCCACCGAATTAGGCTCCCGCGGCACCCTGCAGACCAATACCCTGGCCGCTCTCACCCTCGATGATTTTATTAAAAGTATGAAATAAACAGCGATAATTACCTGAAGAACTGGTGCCCTGTTTCGGTTCCGGCAAATTATGAAACTATTGTACGCTATGGGAGGTAGAAATCAGACCGCTGAGTTTTACCCAGATTTCGCTTTACCAGACCTGTCCTCTTTCCTACAAACTGCGGTATATAGACGGACTAAAGCCTAAAGATAAATGGTATTTCAGCTTCGGAACAACCCTGCATAATTGCGTCGAGTTCTTTTTCAGGGTGAATACACCCGCGCCACCCTCTCTGGAAGATTTACTATTTCAATATAAGCAGAACTGGTTGTCCCAGGGGTACGAATCGGCGGAAGAAGAGACGCAGTACAAAGAATACGGTCAAGAGATATTGACCAAATTCTGGGAGATTCACAGCGCCGATTTCCACCTGCCGGTAGCCCTGGAAAGAAGTTTCTACGTAGATATTGAGGGTATCAAGCTGAGGGGCTTTATCGATAGAGTGGACAAGCTGGAAAGCGGCGGACTCTCTATCATCGATTATAAATCCAACAAGGAACTCTTTACCGCTGATTATCTTCAAAATGACCTCCAGTTGACCATTTACCAGCTGGCCGCCGAGCAGACCTGGCAGCTTCCCGTGGAAAAACTAACCCTCTATCACCTCCGCTCCAATACGCCCTGCAGCTGTCCCCCCCGCGACCCGGTACGGCTCGATAATGCCCGTCAACTTATCCTCGAAGTGGCTGACAATATCACCAGCGAGAAATTCCCCGCCACCGAAAACCAGTACTGCCCGTGTGATTTCCCCGAACATTGCCCCTATTACCGTCACCTGTATATGGAATCGCCCGCGGCCCGCCAGGACCTCCTTCCCGGTATTGCCGCCGCTGAAGCCGTCGAAACCTACGCCTCGCTTAAGGCTCAAATTAATGAACTTGAGACCCGGCTGGAAGAAGCCAGACAGGTAATCAGCGATTTTTGCCAGGCGGAGGGTCTTAATCGCATTTACGGCGATGAACATGAGATTACCTACAAGCTCATTGAGCGTACCGGATTCGATGAAGACGAGGTCAGGGTACTGCTCGAGCCGGAAGGACTGTGGGAAAAGGTACTCGGACTGGACCAGTCACGCGTGCGCAAGCTCTTAACCGATAAAGAAATAGCCGGCAGTATTAGAGAAAAATTGGAGTCCCTCAAACGTGTCACCGGTACCCATTCGCAGCTTCAAATTAAAAAACGCGTCGCCGACGAAGAATAACCGTAAAATGATTCAATCCGTCGGAATTTCTCGTTAAAAAAGTAAGGAAAAGCTATAATTGGCCAAAATACTCCTGGTAAGACACGCGCAGACTAAATTGCATCATGACGACCGGTTCTGGGGAAGTACCGATATCACCCTGAGTAATGGCGGTATAAGGCAGGCGGAACAACTGCGCGACCGCCTGGCTAAAGAGAAAATCAACGCCGTCTACACCAGTACGCTCAGTCGCGCCCGCACTACTGCGGACATCATCGTTGCTAAACGCAAGATTAATACTAACACCTGCGAAGAACTAAACGAGTGCAACTTCGGCCATATTGAAGGGCTGACATTCGATGAAATACAGCGGCTGCACCCGGAGCTGGCCGAAGAACTGCAGAACTGGAAAACGGTTTCGTTTCCCGGCGGAGAGAGCCTTAAAGACCTCGATAGACGCGTACGGAGCTTCCTGGACCGACTGGACAAACACAAGGAGAAGGAGACGGTGCTCATCATATCTCACGGCGGTCCCCTGCGACTGATTATCTGCAACCTGCTGGGTCTGGAACTGGAGCACTGGCTTAGGTTTCGCGTCGAACACGCTTCGCTCAGTATCGTGGAAACGTATGAGCAGGGTAACGTTTTAACCCTGCTTAACGATACTTCCCATCTCAAACTATAGGAGGTAACATGTCTCTAGTATTCACTTCATGGAGCGGCGGCAAGGACTGCTGTCTCGCTCTTTACCGCGCAATGAAAACCGGACTGGACGTCCGCTATCTGGCGAATACTATCTCTGAAGACGGCAAACGTTCCCGCAGCCACGGGATTTCGTCCGCGGTGATAAAGGCGCAATCGCAGGCTCTGGGTATCCCCATTGTCCAGCGCCGCACCACCAACGAAAATTACGAATCCGTATTTATCGATATGCTTCGGGATTTCAAACGGGAAGGTATCGAGGGCGGCGTCTTCGGGGATATCGATTTCGACCCCCACCGTGAGTGGGTCGAAAATACATGCCGTCAGGCTGACATGAAAGCCTATCTGCCGCTCTGGCAGGAAGACCAGAAAGCCCTCATGCAGGAGTTTATCGACGCTGGCTTTGAGTCGGTAATAATCACCGTCAAGGGCGAGTTCTTCGGTGAAGAGATGCTGGGAAAGAAAGTGGATAAATATTTACTGGCACACTTGAAAGAACTGGCCAAGACCAGTGATATCACCCCCGCCGGTGAAGCCGGCGAATACCACACGCTGGTGATAGATGGCCCGATTTTTCAAAAACGACTTGAAATCCTGGAAAGCGAACCGATTGAGAGGGAGGGATATTGGTATCTCCAGGTTCACAAAACCGGACTTAAAGACAAATAATACATATAAATTGAGGATAGTATCATGGAAATCATCGCTAAAGTTATTTCAAAGGAGGGGACGTGCCAGGCTGGCCATAAGGTCGGCGACGAGTTCGTTATGGGTCAAACGACACCTGCTGGCATGTGCTCCTGGGCTTTCTATACCCTGTTCCCTTTCGCTGAACCGCTGGAATTCGGCGGTTCCTTCCCCTGGGAAAGCGGCCCGGATAGAGCCCGGGTGGCCTGCCCCGACCCCGACAATCCGGTGATTTTTGAGCTGAGACGGGTGGAATAGCGGTAGTACCGGTAAATTTATAGTACCAGGAACAGTAACTCTTTGATATTCCAGCCGACAATCACCGCCAGCAGGGCAATAGCCGGTATGAGTAATTTCCCGGGCACGAGCCAGCAGATTAGCAGCGGGATAAAGACCTTCATGATTAGCAGGGATGATGTTGATGTCAGGGCGGTTCTCATCAACGGATTCAGCTCCGGATAGCCCAGCTGCACCGCCAGGACGGTCAGACCCAGGTCGATTGTTTGCAGCAATAGATACAGGACTTTCAGGGTAATATTCCATGATTCATCCTGACGGCTTTTCACCGTTGTTATGCCGAGAGGTCTATAGCTGTTTCTCTGTCCGAATACCATATCCGTATCTCTCTGCTAGCGTCTTTTCACCCGTGATAACGAGTATCTCTAATAATCAGCTTACCTGTAAGCTTTTGAATATCTCATAAAAACCTGGTGGTAAAATGTAAACATTCCGTAAAATCTGGTATCAGCCACCGCCAGTCTCAATCGTCTTTTGTCCGCCCCCCTCCTGTGCTATACTTTAGGAAAGAATTTCCCCCTGCGAGGTAATTGCATGACCTCTCCCGATGAAGCCAGCCAAAAAATAGATAAGCTCCGGTTGGAAATAGACCATCATAACTACCGGTATCACGTCCTGGACAGCCCGGAAATAAGCGACGCCGAATACGACAACCTGATGCGTGAGTTGAAGCAGCTTGAGGAACAGTATCCCCAATTCCTGACTGACGATTCCCCGTCTCAGCGTGTCGGCGCTGCCCCCGTGGAGGCTTTCGGAGTCGTTGAGCACCCCCAGCCGCTGCTCTCTCTGGGCAACGTTTTCTCTGAAGATGAACTGGAAAGCTGGTATACCCGGACGCTGAAACTGGCCGGTAGCTCCCGGTTCGACTTTGTCGGGGAGCATAAAATCGACGGCCTGGCGGTGGCGTTGACGTACGTCGACGGTAAACTTACCACCGGGGCTACTCGCGGCGACGGCTTTCGCGGTGAGGATATCACGCAGAATCTAAGGACGGTTAGAAGTATTCCGCTGTCTCTTCCCAAGGATGCCCCGCCCCGTTTCGAGGTGCGCGGCGAGGTCTATCTCTCTAAAAAAGGCTTTAAAAAACTTAATGAACAGCGTGTGGCGGATGGGGAGCCCCTTTTTGCCAATCCCAGGAACGCCGCCGCGGGCTCGGTGCGCCAGCTCGATTCCCGGATTACCGCCCGGCGGCCCCTGGATATCTATATCTATATGCTGGGCTGGGCGGAGGGCAAGCCCACCCCGCCGACTCACTGGGAAACCATGGAGTACCTGAAAACGCTCGGATTTAAGATAAATCCGAATAACCGCCATTTGGAAAACCTGGATGATGTCAAGGATTTCTACCGGACCTGGGAGAAGCAGCGGGAAAGCCTTCAGTATGAAGCTGACGGTATCGTCATCAAGATAAACCAGCTCAACCTGCACGATGAGCTTGGCGATACCGGCCACGAGCCCCGCTGGGCGATAGCCTACAAGTTCCCCGCCGTCCAGGGCACCACTCGCTTAAATGATATCGGCATCAGCGTCGGCAGGACGGGCACTCTAAATCCCTACGCCATCCTGGAGCCGATTTCGGTGGGAGGAGTTACCATCAGGCAGGCTGCCCTGCACAACGAAGACGATATCCGACGTAAGGACATCCGCGTCGGTGATACGGTTATTATCCAGCGTGCCGGTGAGGTAATCCCGGAGGTTGTCGGCCCCGTCGTCAGCAAGCGTACCGGTAAGGAAGAGGAATTCAGCCTGCGGGAAAAGCTACCGAAGAATGACCGCGGTGAGCCTGTCTGCCCTTCATGTGGTAAAAACAGCATCGTCCGACCGGAGGGCGAGGTTATGTACTACTGCGCCAACGCCGCCTGTCCCGCCCAGGCGCAGCAGCGCATCGAGCACTTTACTTCGCGGGGGGCGATGGATATCCGGGGCATCGGTGAAAACCTCAGTGCTACGTTGTTTGAAAAAGGACTGGTGAAAGACGTTGCCGACATTTACAGTCTCAAGGACAAGAGGGATGAGCTTATTAATTTAGAAAAAATGGGTGAAAAGAGCGCCGATAAAATCCTCGCCGCCATCGAAAAGAGCCAGAAACGACCGTTGGGCAGGATTATCTTCGCCCTGGGCATCCGGCACGTCGGCTCGGAGACGGCCGAGATACTGGCTGATGAGTTCCGTACTATCGACGATTTGGCTCATGCTACAGCGGATGAATTGGAGGAAATTCCTACCATCGGCCCCAGGATTGCCGAGAGTATCATCGCCTTCTTCCAGCAGGATGATAATAGAGATATTCTCCGGAGATTAAAAAACGCCGGTGTTTTCCCTGATACCTTGGAGGCTCCGAAAGCCGTTGAGTCTCCAATATCCGGTAAAGAATTCGTCGTTACCGGTAAGCTTGAGTCTTTCTCACGACAGGAAGCAGAAGCGAAAATAAAAGAGCTGGGCGGTACCGCCAAGGGCAACGTTACCCGTAAAACCGATTATGTCGTCGCCGGCGCCGACCCCGGCTCCAAGCGAGACCGCGCCGTAGAACTGGGTATCCCTGTCATTGACGAAAAGAGATTTCTGGAGATGTTAGAGAATAAAAAATGAAACTGATTGTTGGCCTGGGTAATCCGGGGCTTTTTTACGCGCATAACCGCCATAATATCGGCTATATGTGCGTCAACCGTTTTGCCCGGGAACAAAAAATACGCTTCAATAAGAAGCAGGGTTTGGCGCGTATCGGCAGCGGAGAAATCGACGGCGAAAAGGTAGTGCTGGCCCGCCCCCAGACCTTCATGAACAACAGCGGCGAATCGGTAAGTCGACTGGTGAGGAGGTATAAAACCGAACTGGCCGACCTTATCGTTATCCATGACGACCTCGACCTGCCGACGGGCAAAATCCGCCTGCGTCAGGGGAGAGGCTCCGGGGGGCACAAGGGAATAGAGTCTATCATCAACCACCTGGGAAACGGGAATTTCTACCGCGTCAGGGTTGGCATCGGTCGACCGGATATTGCCGAGGATTCTAACATTGATAAAGAACAGGCGGTTATCGACTACGTTCTCAGCGGCTTTACCCGCGATGAAAAGAAAATAATTAATAAAGCTATCCCTGAAGTCAGTAAGGCGTTATTATGCCTGCTCACCGAAGGTATAGATGCCGCCATGAACGAATACAACTAAATTACCATGCAAATCGAGAACAAAACCGTTTTTACAATCAAAGCAGTCCACCTGACGCTATTTATCTTAATGATAGTTAGCCTTTTTTATGCTCTTTATTGTGCCATTGCCGGGGTTTATAACTGGATTCTGCTGGCGGCAATGATCATGGTACTTATCGACGGCCTATCCATCGCGCTCAACCGCTGGCGCTGCCCCCTCACCACCCTCGCCGAAAGATACGGGGCGGAAAACGGGGCGGTAACACACCTTATTGTGGGGTCGTGGGCGTCGCGCTATGTGTTTAAGTTCTTCATCGTCCTTTTCGTCATCGAGCTTATCTGGCTCGGTATCGGCTATTTCGGATAACAGTCATTCGCTTTAGTTGTGAATACCTTATAGCCTCACCCCCTTTGCCCCCCTTTCCAAACCAGACATCTTTAAAAACCGTGAGATAATTTATTTGGAGAGGGGGAATTATTAGGTGAGAGGGGCTAAGCCCCTCTTTTCATTATTGGGTGGGTCGGGTGGGTAGAAATATTTATAAAAGGGGGGCAGCGGTGTTAATTAACCAGGGGAAAAGGTAAGGGACGTTGGTCCTATCCTGATAGTGCTCTTTGCTAGAGTCCGCGTTCAGGTGTTATAATTTCCATATCTAAAGGGGCTTTTCGTTGAAAGAACGACTCATTTTCATTGCCGTCATCGGTGGCAGCGATGTATCACCGCCAGTAGAAACACTCGCTGAAGAGGTCGGACGCGAGATAGCCCGGCACGGCGCGGTGCTGGTCTGCGGAGGACTGAGCGGCGTTATGGAAGCTGCCTGCCGCGGCGCCGATGGTGAAGGAGGGCTCACCGTCGGTATACTCCCCGGGGACAACCGCCTGTCCGCCAATCCTTATGTAAAGATACCCATCGCTACCGGCATCGGTTATGCCCGGAACGCGGCGGTGGCTAAATCCGCCCAGGCCGTTATCGCCATCGACGGCAGCTACGGCACGCTCACAGAAATTGCCTACGCCCTCCAGGGCGGCATCCCCGTTATCGGACTGGATACCTGGTCGATATCCATCAACGACAGGGAGGACACCAGCATCATCCGGGCTAGCAGCCCCAAAGAAGCTGTAGAATCAGCTGTAGAGCTTATTAAAGACCGCCAATCTGAGGGAGAGTAAGATGTCATCTATTAAAGAAGTAAAAGCCAGAGAAATCCTGGACTCGCGGGGCAATCCTACGCTGGAAGTAGAGGTTGCTCTCGACGGTGGATTCAGCGGTCGGGCGATGGTGCCCTCCGGCGCCAGCACCGGTAAGCATGAAGCGCTGGAACTCCGCGACGGTGATATGTCACGCTATAACGGCAAGGGCGTCCTCAAGGCGGTAGCCAATGTCAATGATATTATCCAGAACGCCATTATAGGGATGCCTGCCGACGACCAGGAGGCTGTCGACCGCAAGCTCATCGACCTCGACGGTACGCCTGACAAGTCGCGCCTGGGCGCTAACGCTATGCTGGGAACGTCCCTGGCGGTAGCCTACGCCTCTGCCAGTCAGCAGAGCCTGCCCCTGTACCGCTACCTCGGACAGGCCGATAGCTATACGCTGCCGCTACCGATGATGAATATTCTCAACGGCGGCAAGCACGCCGCCAACTCGACCGACCTCCAGGAGTTTATGGTCATGTCCGTTGGCGCTGACAGCTTCAGTCGGGCGATGCAGATGGGCACCGAGGTCTATCACGCCCTCAAGAAAGTGCTCAAGGACCGCAGCCTTAACACCAACGTCGGCGATGAAGGCGGCTTTGCCCCCTCCCTCCCCTCCAACAAGGATGCCGTCGAGGCTATCCTGGCCGCTATCGAGTCGGCCAAATACAAACCCGGCAAGGATATCTATATCGCCCTTGACCCTGCCTCCAGCGAATTTTATAAAGACGGCTCTTACGTGTTAGAGAGAGAGGGCAAGACGCTTACCTCCGCCGAGATGGTAGAGTTTTATGTCAAGTGGGTCGCCACCTACCCTATCATCAGCATTGAAGACGGCATGGCTGAAGATGACTGGGACGGATGGCGGCTTATCACCGAGAAGCTCGGTGATAAAATCCAGCTTGTCGGCGATGACCTGTATGTCACCAATGTCAGCCGCCTCAGCCAGGGAATTAAGACACGGGCTTCCAACTCTATCCTCATCAAGCTTAACCAGATAGGCACCCTCACGGAGACCATCGAAGCTATTAAAATGGCGCAGCAGGCGGGCTGGACGGCGGTCGTAAGCCACCGCTCCGGTGAGACCGAGGATACCACTATCGCCGACCTGGCTGTGGGCATGAACACCGGACAGATTAAAACCGGGGCTCCCTGCCGTTCCGAGCGCACCGCCAAATACAACCGCCTCCTATATATCGAAGAGGAATTGAAAGATAAAGCCACTTATGCCGGAATAAAGGCTTTCGGCAACCTGAAGGGGTAACATGACACAAGTAACCGACGGTATCCACTGGTTCAAGCTCCCCATGTCCCCGGACGAACCAACCCGTGACCATATCAACGTCTATCTCATCCGCGGCGATAACGGCTACCTCCTCGTCGATTCCGGCTGGAACACCGATATCTCCTTTAATACCATGCATAATCACCTGGTAAAAAACGGGATTAGTTTCGGCGATATATCCCAGATACTGGTCACCCATATCCATCCCGACCACTACGGTATGGCCGGTCGGATAAAACAGCTTTCCGGGGCGACCATCGCGATGCACCACCTGGAAGAAGAACTTATCGAGTCCCGGTATATCCACATGGACGGTCTTCTCCACGAGACCGACCGCATGCTGGTGGCTAACGGACTTCCCCACGATGAGATGGTAGACCTCCGCGATGCCACCGTTGGCATGGAGAAGTTTATCATGCCCGCTTACCCAGATATAAGATTGCGGGACGGTGATACCGTTACCACCGGCGAATTTACCTTCCGGGTGGTCTGGACACCGGGGCATTCGGCGGGTCACGTCTGCCTGTATGAGGCCGATAAAAAAATCCTGCTTTCGGGAGACCATATCCTGCCCAGAATCACTCCCAATATCAGCGTCAACCCACAGTCCATCGAAAACCCCCTCGGCAGATATATCGACGCCCTTAAGGAAGTCAGGCTGCTGGACGTTGAGCTTGCCCTGCCCGGCCACGACGAACCTTTTAATAATGTCACCGCGCGTATCGATGCCATTATCGAACACCACATCCAGAGAAACATGGAGATATTGATAGCGCTGCAGCAGGAAACGAAAAATACTTATGAGATAGCCCAGGAGATAATCTGGGGCAACGGTTCAAAGTTCCCCGACCTACCGCCGTTCCATAAGAGAATGGCCGTATTCGAGACGCGGGCCCATCTGGATATGATGACGACCGAAGGCTACCTCGACGTATTACCGCGAAAAGGCATTATATACTACCGGCAGAGATGATATAATTGGACTGATAATAGTATGGAAACCTATCCCCCTGACCCCCTTCCCTTGAGGATTGATGAAGGGAAGGGGGAGTGAAAGAGAGAGGGGGACCGAGGGGGTGAGGTTAAAATAATCCGGGACTATATAAAAAGGGCTAAACCAGAATCGCCAGATGAGCGGACATATTAAAAAAAGAATCGGCATCACCACCACCGTCCCCCTGGAAGTGCTGCTGGCCGCTGGTTATCAGCCCGTCGACCTCAACAATGTCCTCGTCGAGGACCCTCAACCGGAACGACTCATCACCATCGCTGAGTGGGACGGCTTTCCCCTTAACTGCTGCAGCTGGATTAAAGGTATTTACGGCGTCTGCCTGGAATCCGGTATCAAAGATGTCCTCTGTGTCACCGGCGGCGATTGCTCCAATACCCTGATGCTCATGGAAGTCCTCAAGCTTAAGGGATTCAACACCATCCCCTTCGCCTACCCCGACCGACCGGACGTCGACGAGATGCAACGCGTTCTGTTGACGCTGGCAGCCACGCTCGGTACGACGCTTGAAGCCGCTGATAACGTTAGAGAAAAACTCCAGACCTGCCGCCATCTTATCCTGAAACTCGACGATCTGACCTGGCAGGAAAACCTGGTCAGCGGCTGGGAGAACCATCTCTGGCTGGTCTCCTCCTCCGATTTTAACGGCGATTTTCATAAATACGAGCGTGAGATTAAGAAGTTAATAGAAGACTGTTCCCAGCGCGAGCCCTACCCCACCGGAGAGCTCAGGCTGGCTTACATCGGTGTGCCCGCAATCTATGCCCGCGACCTTTATCGGTACGTGGAACGCCACGGTGGCAGGGTCGTTTTCAACGAAGTGCAGCGCCAGTTCGCCATGCCCGGGCCCGACAATTCACTGGCCGAGCAATATAGCCGCTATACCTATCCCTACTCCATCCAGCAACGCCTTAAGGATATAAAAACGGAGCTCAGTCGGCGGCATATCGACGGTATTATTCATTATGTACAGGCTTTCTGCCACCGTGGTATCGGCGATATCATCTTCCGGGAAGCTATCAACCTCCCCATTCTCACCCTGGAAGGCAACGATGACTTTTTCCTGAACAATCATATCAAAACGCGCATCGAAGCTTTCCTGGACATGCTCCACAGAAGCCGACACCCCCGGGCTCTGAAAAGCAAATCGGTAAAAAAATCATGACTCAAAACTACAGCCAAAACTTGTAAAAAACACCTAGACTCCTTAATATATACTTACGTAGGAGGTATGATATGACAACCAGAATTGGCATCAACGGCTTCGGACGTATCGGCAGGCTTACCCTCAGGACAATGATGGCGTATCACCAGAACGACCTTGAAGTGGTGGCTGTCAATGACCTGGCTGATACTAAAACCAACGCCCACCTGTTCAAGTGGGACAGTGTTTTCGGGCGCTATACCGGTGAGGTATCCGTTGCAGAAAACGCCATCGTCGTCGATGGACGGAAAATTCAGGTAATCCAGGAGCGTGACCCCGCCGCTATCCCCTGGCAGAAATACGGCGCCGATATCGTCATCGAGTCCACCGGTTTCTTTCAGGACGCCAACCAGGCGGTTGCTCACCGCAAAGGCGGCGCCAAGAAAGTAATTATCTCGGCGCCGGCCAAGAACGAGGATATCACCGTCGTCCTCGGTGTCAATGAAAATGCTTACGACCCCGCCAAGCACAACGTTATTTCCAATGCCTCCTGTACCACTAACGGCATCGCCCCGCCCGTCAAGGTCCTCCACGAAAGCTTCGGCATTACCAAGGGGCTGATGACCACCATCCACTCCTACACCAACGACCAAGTGGTGCTTGATACCATTCATAAGGATATCCGCCGCGCGCGTGCCTCCGGCTTGAACATGATTCCCACCACTACCGGCGCCGCCAGACTGGTCGGCAGTCTCGTCGCCGGACTGGAAGGTAAAATTCATGGCTTCTCGATGCGCGTGCCGACGCCCACCGTCTCCGTCATCGACTTTGTCTGCGACCTCGAAAAAGATGTTACTGTCGAGCAGGTCAACGCGGCGCTGAAGCAAGCCGCCGCCGGACCCATGAAGGGCATCCTTGAATGCTGCGAGGAAGAGCTGGTCAGCATGGACTTCAAGGGCAATCCCCACAGCTCCATCATCGATGCGCCGAGCACTATGGTTATCGGTGGCAACATGGTGAAGATTCTTGCCTGGTACGATAATGAATGGGGCTACAGCTGCCGCCTCGGCGACCTTTGCGTCTACATGGCTGAAAAGGGTCTATAGAGAATTCGGTTGCGATGGCTCTGAATATTACTATCAGGCCCTGCCGTCATGATGAATGCCCGGCTATACTTGACCTGTGGAAATCGGCGGGAAGCCTACCATCCGTAACCGATTCTCTTCAAGCGCTGGAACTGGTATTCCGTCGGGATGAAGATTTACTCCTCGTCGCCGAATATAATAGCCGTATTATCGGCACAGTCATGGGCGGCTGGGACGGTTGGCGGGCTAATATCTACCGACTGGCGGTACTGCCGCAGTATCGCCGCCAGGGTATCGGCCGGGCGCTGGTCAAAGAGATAGAAGAGAAATTACGGCTCAAAGGGGCTGGTAAAATTTCCATCATGGTAGAAGGCAATGATGAACTGGCTAAAGTATTCTGGAACGCTTTGGATGATTCGGACTATAAATACGACCCCAGGATTATCAGGTACGTTAAGAATATATAATGACAACGTCGCTAAAATATAGGCGTTAATCACCTGTATCCTGCTGAAAAGTGTCATATTCGTAACAAATACCAACCTATTTACGTACTGGTGTACCTAAGTACTAATTGACATTGATTGCGGAATTGCGTAAAATAGTACAACACCTGAAGAAAAGGTGAGAGATGAGATTAGTCGTTATTGGGTTCGGGCAATGCGGCGGTAGAATTGCCGACGAGTTTGCCCGTTTAAACGCAAGGGCGCGAAGCGTACGCGGATTACATATTATCACCGGCTCCTATGCTGTCAATACCGATATCGCCGACCTTAGCGGACTGCATACCATCAAGGCGAATTACGACCATAGAATACTTATCGGCAGCCGCAAGACCGGGGGGCATGGCGTCGGGAAAATCAACGAGCTGGGTGCTGAAATTGCCCGTGAAGATTCCGATAAAATAATCGAGACCGTAAGAAATTCCAAATATTTCCCGGAGACCGATGCTTTTCTGCTGGTTGCCAGCGCTGCCGGTGGTACCGGCTCGGGGGCAATATCGGTCATGACCCAGCAGATAAAAGAACGCTATATAGACAAGCCTGTCTACAATCTTATCGTCCTTCCCTTTGAGCATGAAGAAACCACCGAAGACAGGACTATCTATAATGTAGCTACATGTCTTAAGTCCAGCTATCTGGTTGCCGACGCTATTTTCCTGGTTGACAACCAGAGATATACCATGAAAGACTCGCCTATAAGCCACAATCTTGCCAGGATAAACTCCACAATCGTGGCGCCGTTTTTTAACCTGCTCTGCGCCGGAGAAGAAAAGAAACCCAAGTATATCGGCGCCAAGATACTGGATGCCGGTGATATTATTCAGACGCTGGTAGGCTGGACAACCCTGGGGTACGGTCGCTCCCAGTCGTCATTCTTCCGGTCGCTTTTTTCGATGAGACGTGATTTCCGCAACAAAGCGACGGAAACTCAGAAGGGTATCCATGCCCTGGACTCCGCCGTCAGCGGATTATCCATTAAATGCAATCCGCTGGATGCCAAAAGAGCCCTGTATCTCGTCTCGGCTCCCGCCAAGGAAATCAATGTTGACCTTATTAAAGAACTGGGAACATCTATCAAGAATATGGCTCCCGAGGTTATATTAAGAAGCGGCGACTATCCCCGGGAAAAGGGCAACCTTGATGTCACTCTGGTACTTTCTGAGATGAGTGACGTGGAAAAAGTCAGGAATTACTTCACTAAAGCCATTAACGTTATCGCCGAACTTAAGAAGCGCCAGGCAGGTTTGATAAGCACACAGCGAGGGATTGATATCACGGTAAAAGATATACCCTCGCTGTTATAGTCCGATATCTCTGTAAGAAACACCGGTTATATTCTGTTACTAAGCCTCTGGCTTAAACTCCCCTTCCTCTGGCTTCACTCAAAACGCTACTTACCTGAAAGGTTATATTACTTGGCTATCTTGGAGTAAATCTGCCAGGCTTGTTCAATCGTCTGGTCGCGTACTTTCCAGGCTTTCTCTATATTACCCTCGCGTGATGCCTGTGCCTGTTGCACAGCTGCCTCGTAAGCTGCCCTGGCGCTTTCTTCGGTACTCTTAAACGCATCATCAGCCCGGCGCACGGCCGCTTCACGGCTCTGCAGAGCTTTCGTCAAGGCATCATCCCGGTCTTTCACTGCCTGTGTCATGGCGGCATCATAGCTTCTCTGAGCCTGCGACTCCGCCCGCTTGTAGGCTTTAGCTACCTGCATTTCATTTTCATGATAGGCCTTGGCTACCTGGCGCTCGGCATCCATATAGGCAGCATAGGCTTTTTCCGCCTGCAGCATTACTTCATCAAGCGGACTTTTCGGTTCTGCTTCAACTGGTTTTGGGGTCTCTTCAGCCACTGTTGTAACCTCCTCGGATTCTGTATTGTTTTTTACCTCTGCTTCCGCAGATGGTTTCTTGGTACCCTTTTTCTGGTCAGCCACGGACACCTCCTTAGGAATACTCTATTAGCTTTTGTTGCTTTAGATCATTTGATATATAACATAAAATAGCTGGCGCTTAGTGCCCAGTATATTGCTCACCCGATAAAAAGTCAAGCAGTCCTGGGGCTCATGTTTCAGGTACTTTAGTCATAGCTCCGGTACTACATTAATCGGTATTTCGCGGACATAATTACCGAAGCTATTTCTGCTTCTCTTCTTTATCCCCGGTATCTTCCTCCTTTTGGGGTTTCTGGGTCTTTTTCGTTTCATACATTCGAGCCAGCGACTCCAGACGTTCTTCTATCTTCTCTTCCTGGTCTTTACTCGCCTTTGTTGGTGGTGTATTGCTATCCGTCCTCCGGACGGTTTCTCTCATGGCATTTATGGCAGCTTCGGTAACTTTATAGGCGTTAACGCCTTCCTCCTCAACCTCGGCCACCTTTTCCTTGACAGGCTCAAGCTCGGTTATCTCTTCTATCTCCGTAGTTTTCATCAACGTATCTTCATATGTCTTCATCGATGACTCGGCGGTATCCTTGGCGACCTGCCCGGTAGCCTCGGCTCGGCTGATGGCTTCTCTGAATGCAGTTATGGATACGCCCGCTGCTTCCCTGGCCACTCTGGCGGATGCTTCGGTGGCTTCCTTGACCGCTTTTACCGTTCGTATCGCCGAATCACGGGCGGCTTTTATCAATCCTTCGGTGATTTCTTTAGATGTCTTCACCGCCGCTTCGGTTGTCTCCCTGGTTTCCTTACTGATAGCCTCAACCCGGGCAATCGATTCCTTTATCTTGTTTTCCGATGCTTTACCAATCTCCCGGGCTTCTTTTATAGCGGCATCAATGGCTTCCTGGGCACGTCTCACTGATTCTTCTGCCGCTGTTTTTGCCTCGTTATTTATTTCCTCGGCTCTGGCTATTGCTTCTTCGGATATTCTCCTCGATGCCTCAATGGCTTCCTGGGCCGCCCTTTCCGATTCCTCCGCGGCTGTTTTAGCCTGGTTATTTATTTCCACAATTCTGGCTACGGCATCCAGGAAATTCCGGGATGATGTTTCCGCGGACTCTCTGGACTCTCTTCCTATCTCCTCGGCCTGGGCTATATTGTCCTGGGAAGCCTGTATAGATGATTGAGCCGCTTCCTGTACTACTCTTACTGCGGCTTCAGCAGCTTCCTGAGTTTCCCTGGCAACTGCCTGCATCGATTCCTGCGATTCCCTGGCCGTTGACTCGACAGATGCCTGAGCTTCCCTGGCGATGTTTTCGGCATTTTCTTTGGATTCCCGGGCGATCTCCTCGGCTGCTTCCAGGGTTTTCTCCATTGATACCTCGGCAAATTGTTTGGCTTCATCGGCTAATAGAGTAACCGTCTTTTTAGCCTCCTCACCGGTATCTTCGATTTTTACCATCGCTTCCTGGATTTCCTTCACCGACGCTGAAGCAGTCTCTTGTGTCTCATTATTGATTCCTTCAACCCGGGCTATCACTTCTTTAAAAGTCGTGGCCGACTCTTCGGCTCTGGTTTTGGCTTCGACTCCGATTTCCTCCGCTCTGGCTATTGCTTCGGTTGAAGCTCGCATTGACACCTCAGACGATTCCTTGACGGTTTTTATGGCTTCTTCTATTGACAGGCGGGTTTGCCGTGAGATTTCATCAGCCTGTTGCATCGTTTCGCGAGCTGCTTTCTGCGAGGCTTCTCTTGCCAGCTTTATTTCTTCGCCTAATTGTTCAACACGGCTCATCGCCTCCAGAGCCAGCTTCTGTGAATTATCGGCTACTTCTTTAGCTACTTTACTCGTTGTCTCCGCCCGGCCGGCGGCTTCTTCGGCAGATTTGGATGCAGACTCAGCTACCTCGCGAGTTGTTACACTCGTTCTCT
The DNA here is from genome assembly GCA_964503235.1 of uncultured Dehalococcoidaceae bacterium. Classification (GTDB taxonomy): domain Bacteria; phylum Chloroflexota; class Dehalococcoidia; order Dehalococcoidales; family RBG-16-60-22; genus W425. The sequence goes on from CAZCZJ010000006.1 coordinate 16,699, forward strand.
CGGCGCGACTTACGGTATCTTTAGCGGCTTTATTGGTGGCGTCAACCGTGTCCTTGGCTTCCTTGATAACTCTTTCAACCCTGGTAGCCGCTTCCCGGGCCATTTTGTTTGATTCGTCAGCGATACGTTTTGTCTCTTTTATCATTACCTCGGCATTACTGACCACTTCCTCGGACATTGCTTTGGCGGAATTAGCCGTTTCTCTGGCTTCTTGCCCCACGGCATCAACATGCTTCAACCGCTCCTGTGATGAAACGATAGCCCTTTCAACTAGCTCCATTGCTTCCGAGCTTATCTTCTCAGCGCGGGCTATAGCGTTTTCAAACGCTTTGGTCATAGACTCCGCGGTCTCTTTCGGTTTTCTGGCAACTTCTTCGGCGTGGGCAATTGCATCATTGGCAGCCTTGATGGCTGCTTCGGCTGCTTCTTTGGCTTCGCGGCTTACTTTTTCGGCACGGCTTACCGCTTCCTGGGCAGCTCTGGCAGCTAACTCGGCTGCCTCTCTGGCTTCTTTTCCTATCTGCTCCGCATGACGGGTCCCCTCCATGGCAACCTTGGTTGATGCTTCGGCCGCCTGCCTAGCTGCCTTGCTCAGCAGCTCCGCCCTGGCGACTGCTTTCTCAAAGTCGGAGATGTTATTTTCAACATCCTCTATTGTCTCAGGAGACATTCCAAAACCTCTCTATACTTGCATAAGTATTATCCCGGTATAGACTATTCTATTATAGACTTATTAGTTTTTCAATGATTTATAGGTAATTATGACGATATACCTATATAAATATGTAACATTAGTAATATCCCTTTTTGGGCATAAGTGATTGACATTGTCAATGCATTATGCAAAAATAGCATAACTTTAATTTTGGACGAGGTGCGATATGAAACTAGTTGTAGTTGGTCTGGGACAATGTGGTGGCAGAATTGCTGACGAATTCTCCCGGCTTAACAACCGGGCCCGAAGCCGGCGTGGAATGACAATAGTAACCGGCTGTTTCGCTGTGAATACAGATGCAGCCGACCTGAGTGGACTATCCAGCGTTAAGAATGACCACCGCCACAGAATACTTATCGGCAGTCGTAAGACCGGAGGTCATGGCGTCGGAAAAATCAACGAACTTGGCGCCGAGGTCGCCAAAGAAGACTCCGACAAGATTATAGATGCCATCAGGTCTACCAAAAGATTCTTTGATACAGACGCTTTCCTGCTTATTGCCGGTTCCGCTGGCGGTACCGGTTCGGGCGCTATCTCTATCGTCACCCAGCATCTTAAAGAACGCTATATTGACAAACCCATCTATAACCTTATTGTCCTACCCTTTGAACATGAAGAAACCACCGAGGAAAGGACCGTATTCAATGTAGCCACCTGCCTAAAGTCCTGCTATTCGGTGGCTGACGCTTTATTCCTTATTGATAATCAGAGATACGTCAGGAAAGACTCATCTATTCAAACAAACCTTTCCAAAATCAACAACATGATAGCCGCGCCGTTCTACAATCTACTCTGTGCCGGTGAGGAAAAGAAGTCCAAATACATCGGCGCCAAGCTTATCGATGCCGGTGATATCATCCAGACCCTGGTAGGTTACACCGTAATCGGCTACGGCAAGACGGATGCCCCGATGTTTAAATGGCCTCACGAATGGAAGAGTGACTTTCGCAAGAAAGGCGCTGAGATTCAAAAAGGCATTCAGGCCATGGATGAAGCCATCAGTGAACTTTCGCTGAAATGCAATCCCGCCGATTCCCGCCGTGCCATGTATCTCGTCTCCGGTCCCGCCAAGGAAATGAACATGGACATGGTTAAGGAAATCGGCGACTACATGAGAGATATTGCCCCCGAGGCAATCATCAGGAACGGTGACTACCCCCGGGAAAGGGGCCAGATAGATGTTACCGTCCTCTTATCCGAGCTCAGCGATGTTGACAAGGTAAGAGACTACTACCTCAGGTCCACCGACCTTATCCCCGAGTTCAAGAAACGGCAGGAAGAGACCGAGGACAAACTTAGAGAACTGGAAGACGTGTCCAAGGATATTCCTTCACTGCTGTAAGCTATTATAAACACGTGTTTCTAAGGGGGGCGAAAAGCCCCCCTTTTTATTTACTTATGCCCCACCATACCCGGAAGTGGGGCGTTTAAGAGGGGCGTCAGCCCCTCTCTCTATATCTCCCCCCTCCCTTCTCAAGGGAGGGGGATAAAGGGGGTGGGTTGTATAATCCCAAAAGGGTACGGAACCATAGACCGGTGCCCCGAGGGCGGGCCCGGGTGGGAAAGAAAATCACCGGGGTGTGGGGCTCAGGGGAAAATTCAACATCAAGATAGCTGCCTCACACCTGAAAAAACCTTGGGTAATATCACGTTTTGGGTTATAATAGAGCATATGGCTTCTCAGGTCTTTTACCGCAAATGGCGGCCCCAGCTGCTAGCCGAGGTAGTCGGACAGGAGCATGTTTCACAGACACTGCTCAACGCCCTCTCCGGTGAGAAGATATCTCATGCCTACCTTTTTTGCGGACCCCGCGGCACCGGTAAGACCAGCACGGCACGCGGTATGGCTAAAGCCGTCAACTGCCTGAACAACGGCAAGGGTGAGCCGTGTAACGAGTGCACGATGTGCCGGGCCATCACCGAAGGCAGAGCTTTGGACGTTATCGAAGTCGACGCCGCCAGCAATCGCGGTATCGACGAAATCAGAGACCTCCGCGAGAAGGTGAACTACGCCCCTAACGAGGCGCGTTATAAGGTCTATATCATCGATGAAGTCCACATGCTCACCAAGGAAGCCTCCAACGCCCTCCTCAAAACGCTGGAGGAGCCACCGCCCCACGTTATCTTCATCCTGGCGACGACGGAAGCCCACAAGCTGCTGCCCACCATTCTCTCACGCTGCCAGCGTTTCGATTTCCGCCGCATCCCCCTGACCGATATGCTCACTCTGCTTACGCATATCTGCGAGAGCGAAGGCATCACCATCGAACCGGAGGCGCTGAAACTTATCGCCCGGGCTGCCACCGGCAGTATGCGCGACGCCCTCAACCTGCTGCAGCAGGCGAACAATTATTATGGCAATGACATTTCCCTCCCGCAGACGCAAACTCTCCTCGGCATGTCCGGTGACCGCCGCGCCATCGAGCTTATCAAATATATCGTTAACGACGACATTTCAGCGGGCATCGCCACCATCAACAACGTCAACAGCGACGGACTCGACCTGCGTCAGTTCAACCGCGAACTGGTAGAGTATCTCAGGGTCCTGCTTTTATTAAAGACCGGTTCAACCGATTCAGTAGAGATTACCGCCGAAGACCGGCAGGAGCTCTCCGAACTGGCGTCCATGGTCTCTCTTGCCCGCATCCTCAAAGCCGTTAAAACCTTCGGCCAGCTCGATATCAGCCTTGATAACTATTCCACCCTGCCCTTGGAGCTAGCTCTGGTGGACTGCACGCTGGCGGAAACGGAAGAGAAAGAGCCTGCGCACCAGGAACAACCTGAGCCGATGGTTAAAAAGCCCGCCCCCAAAGTCGCTTCACCATCTCCTGAACAACCCGCCATCAAAACCGAAAAAACCAAACCTAAGGAACCGGAACCACCGGTGGTGGAGGTAGCAGCAGTCGAAAAATCACCACCGGAAACTGCTGATAGTCCTGCCGTTAAAGAGGCAGCCGCGCCGGAGATAGAAAGCGACCAGCCCAGTCCTCTCGCCGCCGGAGGTGATATCGAACAGCTCCGCCTGAACTGGAGTAAGATTATCAATGAGGCGCCCAACGGTATGGGCAAGACCCCCGCCGCCGCTTTACTCCGCAGCGCCAAACCGCTGTCGCTGGAGAATAATACGATAGTCGTATCGTTCAAATACTCGTATCATAAAGAAAAAATGGATAATCCTGAAAATCAAAAAACCGCCGATAAAATCGTCAGCGGTTTTCTGGGACACGCCTGCCGGGTACGCTGCGTCTACGAACACGAGAATAATCACCTGGTAAAAGAAGCACTCAAAATGGGCGCTCAGGTTATCGATTCGGAGGAAACATGAACAAACGTATGATACAGCAGGCTCAGCAGCTCCAGGCACAACTGATAAAAGCCCAGGAAGAACTGGGTCAAATGACTGTTGAGGCAAGCTCCGGGGGTGGCGGCGTCACCGTCGTCATGAACGGTCAGCAGCAAATTCAGACGGTCAAGATATCTCCCGAGGTAGTCAACCCCGAAGATGTCGAGATGCTCGAGGACATGGTCCTGACCGCCGTCCGCGAAGCCCAGGTCAAGGCTCAGGAACTGGCCGCCAAACATATGGGTGGTCTGACCGGAGGACTTAAAATCCCCGGGCTGACGTAGTATTGATAAGGAGAGATGCCGTTGAATCAGGACTCCACGCCGGATACCGACGCTATCAGTCGGCTGGTACAGGAATTCAGTAAACTGCCGGGTATCGGACCCAAGAGCGCCCAGCGTATCACCTTCCACCTCCTGCGTTCTTCCGATGAAAAAGCCAGGGACCTCGCTGAGGCTTTAGAGGCGCTGAAGCAAAAAGTTACCCTTTGTTCCGTATGCTGCAACGTCACCGAGTCGGACCCCTGCCCGATATGCCGCAATCACCGGCGCGATACTACTCAGGTATGCATCGTCGAGCAGCCGCAGGATATCCTGGCGCTGGAACACACCGGCATCTATAAAGGTCTTTATCACGTGCTTCACGGCGCCATCTCGCCCACGGAGGGCATCGGCACCGATGATATTCGTATCAGCGAGCTTCTCAGCCGACTCCAGAGCAACACCATCCAGGAGGTTATCCTGGCAACCAACACCAACCTCGAAGGAGAGCAGACGGCGATGTACCTCAGTCGCCTCATCACCCCCCTCAACATCAAGGTCACCCGCCTTGCCCGCGGCCTCCCCTACGGCACCGAGCTTGAATACGCCGATGATGTTACTCTGACCCGCGCCATAGAGGGCCGATCAGAGTTTTAGGATATATATTGTAACCCATCCCCCTGACCCCCTTCCCTTCGGATTAAGGGAAGGGGGAATTTTTTAGAGAGGGGTTGCACCCCTCTCATGCTCTCCCCTATACTTATTACAATTTCACGGGAGTGAGGTAGAAAAATGACATATTACTTTTCTTACGGTTCCAACATGGATGAGGAAGACTTCAATAAATGGTGCGAAAACCATGGCAAAGATAAGATATTCCAAAGCATTTTCAACAATATTCGTCCTGCAAAGCTAGATGGATATAAGTTATCTTTTAATTATTTTTCCACCAGAAGAAAAGGCGGCGCTGCGAATATAATTGAATCTCATACAGATTGTGTATACGGGCTATTATCAGAAATAGAAAATGGTGACCTTGATATAATCAGGAAGAAAGAGGGATACCCGAAATCATATAATGAGATTAACGTTAATGTTGAACGACTCTCCGATGGAATAAAAGTTAATGATGTAAAGACATATAAAGTTGATGAAAATAAACAGGAAAAGAGAGATTGTCCTCCCACTGATAAATATCTATGCCTCATTATCAGAAATGCAATAAAGTATAAATTCCCTTTTTACTATATAGAGTATTTAAATCAATTCCAAACGAAGAGATAATTAACCGCCAGAACCGCGTGATTACTAGACAAAACGGGGCGTTTAAGAGGGGCGTCAGCCCCTCTTTATTTTTCCCCCCTCTCCTGCGGAACGCCTCGTCAGGAGAGGGGGACACAGTGGGTGAGGTTCTAGCAATTCTGCCTCCGGTTGACACATCCCCGCTACATCACTATATTATGTATAACCACGCAATAAAAAAGGAGGTATAGCGATGTCACTGATACCGGCCTTCGACATCGGCGTCTGGAATGCCTGGATATTCATGGCTTATCTTCTACTTTCATTTATCCCTTTTTTTTATATCGCTATTAAAAAAAATTCTCCATCAGTTAAAGAGACCGGACTTTCTAAAACATCTACAATGTTCGCTGCTTCATCCAAACTGCTGCTTTTTCCCGCCATGGTATATTCCATATTTTTACCACTCAAACTCAATACATCCTGGTTTTACGTTGGACTGCCCGTAACCCTGATTGGACTGCTTGCCTACACCATAGTTTTAGTGAACTGGGCTACCACGCCGCTGGATAATCAGGTTTCCCGCGGGCTTTATCGCTATTCACGGCACCCGATGTACGTTACCATGTTCATCTTCCTGATGGGCTTGGGCATCATGACCGCCTCCTGGGTCTTATTGGTGTATTTCATCGTACTTGTGACAGGTTGCATTGTTTATGCAGGAGTAGAAGAACAGAGCTGCCTTGAAAAATACGGCGATGCCTACCGTGATTATATGACCAGTACTCCAAGATGGCTGGGGATACCGAAATCTCTAGAAAATTGAACCAACCGAGGATTATGAAAACTCTAATAATCTGCGTTTCCATATATCAGGCTAATACACATAAAATCGCTAAAGTAATGGCGGAAGCTCTAAATGCAACTCTTTTAGAGCCGGAGGATGTCGAGGTTAATACCCTCAAAGATTATGATTTGATTGGTTTTGGTTCAGGAATTTACTGGAGTAGATTTTATAAAAGACTCCGCAATTTCATCAAAAAATTACCGGCGCTTCCGGATAGCAGGGTATTTTTATTCGGTACCTGCGGGCACGGGGAAATACCGTCTAGACCAATCGAGAAGTTGCTGCAAAAGAAGGGCTGCACTGTAGTTGGCAAATTCTCCTGCCTGGGATATAATACCTTCTTCCTGTCCCGGTTCTTAGGACGGACGAACCGGGGGAGACCTGATACCACAGACTTTAAACGAGCCAGAGAATTTGCGGAGAGTTTGAAGGAGTGAAAGGTAGAACGCCTGGATTTCTATGTAAAAAATTAAGGAGGAAAAAAGATGAATAACCCGGAGAGGAAATACCCCCAACCCATGTTACCCCGGGGGCTGATCGGCCGCATTATAGCCTGGACGATGCCCCTGGGTCACCGGCCGATATATACGAGAGTATCTGAAGTGCTGGATTTGCAGCCTGAAGACGACCTCCTTGATGTTGGTTGCGGCTCCGGGCATTTCCTTCAAAAGTATGCTTCTCACGTGAACAGCATTGCTGGTCTGGACTACTCCGAGGTAATGGTCGACGTAGCCACCAAGAAACACCGGAACCGCATCGCGACGGGAACGGCGGAAATCGTACGCGGCGAAGCGTCCCAGCTACCGTGGGAAGACAACAAATTCAGCGTCGCCACATCAATGGGCAGCTTCATCGCCTTCCCCAAGCCTTTAGAGTCGCTGCAGGAAATATACAGAGTTTTACGCCCCGGAGGCAGGACTGTAATCAGCATCGAGTGGAATGCTGAAGACGGATTGGATCATTCCAAGAAAGTCCAGCAATACGGGATGGGGCTCTGGACAGGAGATGAGGTACGAAAGATGATGGAAGACGCTGGGTTCTCCGAGGTTTCCATCAAGTACGCCAAAGGGATGGGGATGCCCAGGATGATTTTAGCTTGCGGTAAAAAGTAGGCGGCAGGGCCTATTGATATTATTATCCCCTCCCCCCACCCCCTCCGCTCATTCTGAGCCTGTCTAAGAATTCACACCCTGCCGCCCTGTATCATCGGCGGCCCGGGTCGGCAAAAAGCCACCCCTTCACCCCCCTCCTGCTCTCACGTGTGATACGATAAAACAGGGTGCATAAGAATGGCGTAAGCTCCCCTCCTCTTTTACCTCCCCCTCCTTTTCTAAAGGAGGGGGACTGAGGGGGAGGATTCAATAAACAAAAATTCCCCCTCTCCTGCGGAACGCCTCGTCAGGAGAGGGGGACACAGGGGGTGAGGTAAATAATCCCCCTGTTGACACAGCCCCGACACATCATATAATATGGGTAACTATACCATAACCTATTGCAGAGGCTCCGCTCGGGAGATTTGCTTTTATGACGCCTTACACTCCGTTCAAAGAAGTATTCAAAGACGTATCGCTTGAAGTCGAGGACCTGTATCTGCTGGAAAGCTTCCAGATAAATATGCTGCCGGGCGTTGCCGACCGTGACCTTGCCGTCGTCTTGTGGGCACATCCCTCTATCAAACGCTTCCTGTTGAAAAAATGCCCTTCCGTTGCTGACTATATTGGAAACATCACGAATCAATATAGCCCGGCCAAGGATGAACGCGAACTGGCGAAGTGCAGCGATAAACTCGTCTGGGCTATCGCCGACTGGCTCGTCTACGGCAAGTGCCCTGAGGCCTATGATAAACTGGAGTTCCATAACTGGGATTTCCGCGAGGTCTCCATTATCACGCCGATAGACGGTAAGGTCGTTATAGATGGGGGTGCCGGTACGGGCCGGGTAACGCTGGAAGCCGCCCGGACGGCCCGTCGCGTTTACGCCGTCGAGCCCGTTACCCGTCTAAGACAATTCATCCGGGATAAAGTTTCGGAAGCGTTTTTAGAGAATGCCTTCGTCATCGACGGTTTCCTGCACGCCATGCCGCTCCCGGATAATTGCGCTGATGTGCTCATCACTTCCCATGCGCTGGGATGGCACCTGGAAAAAGAATTGCGGGAATTCGAAAGGGTGGTGAAAAAGGGAGGTTATATTATTCACTGCCCGGGTACGGCGGACATCCCTGATGAAGAAGCCCAGCACCTCCGCCTGATTTCGTCCGATTGGGGATACGACTTCTCCGGATATCAGGAGTCCGACGGCTGGAAAAGAAAGTACTGGAAACAGCTTTAGCGATACAAACAGGGATGAAACGGTTATAATCTAAGTATGCCGGAACCGCGTAACTATCAGACCGAAGCCATCGTCATCAAGAAGACCAAACTTGGTGAAGCTGATACCATTCTTACCTTCTTTACCCCCCGCCTCGGTAAAATCCAGGGTTTCGCTAAAAGCCTGCGCAAGCCCAAGAGTAAAATGGCCGGGCACCTGGAACTGCTTACCCACAGCCAGGTGTCATTCGCGCGCGGACGGAATATAGATACCATCACCGGCAGCCAGACGATTAACGCCTTCCTCCCGCTTAAAAACGACCTTTTACTGACTTCCTGCGGACTGTATATCGCGGAACTTGTCCACCAGTTCACCGCCGAACACCAGGAAAATCTTGCGCTGTTCAACCTTATCCTGGAAACGCTGGACCGACTCTGCGGTGAAAACAATAAAGACCTTGTCCTGCGTTACTTCGAGCTCCATCTCCTGGAACATGTCGGCTATCGCCCCCAGCTCAGGGAATGCGTGGTCTGCCACAAATCGCTGGAACCGATTGTCAATTACTTCAGCCCGCTGATGGGTGGCATGCTCTGTCCCGATTGTATCCCGGAACAGTCTTTTGCCTATACTCTGTCCGTTAATGCTCAGAAAGTATTACGCTTGCTGCAAACCGGCGGTTTCGATAGTGTCGTCAGGGTTAAAGTAGAGCCGGAACTCGGTCGCGAACTGGAGCAGGTTATCAACGGTTATCTCAAGTACCTGCTGGAGAAGGAGCTTAAATCGGTTGCCTGGCTGGAAACCCTCCGGGAGCAACAATTCTAGCTTGGTCCCTGAAAATATCTTAATGCCCCTCCCCATCACCCCTCTTTTATAGCTATCTTTTCCCACCCTGGCCACCCTCGAGGCATCGTGCTATTATCCGTTAGCTTTACCCCTCCTTCTCCCCCGAGGGGAGCAGCCTGCGAAAAGGGACGAAGCCCCTCTTAAAAAATACTTCCCCCTCTCCTGCGGAACACCTCGTCAGGAGAGGGGGACAAAGGGGGTGAGGTTAATACATAACTTCTGACACAACCCCCTTTACCATAATGCGTATTTAACCTATAATGGTGATATCATAGGCTGGGAATAGTAATCTCAGTCTTTTTACTTTAATCGAGGAAGCTGCCATGACACCCAGAATAGACGATATCAACGAGCAGAGACGGGAGAAGCTGGAACGACTTCGCAGCCGCGGCGTCAACCCCTACCCCAATAACTATCGGCAGACCCTCACCACCCGTGAAGCGATAGCCCGACTTGAAAAAACGGAAGCGTCGAAAACCCCACCGCAGGACAAAAAGCCTGTCAGCCTGGCCGGCAGGATAACGGCTATGCGGAAGATGGGAAAAAACTCTTTCCTCGATATACGGGACGGCTCCGGGAAAATTCAGGTACTCATCCAACACCCCACCCTGAATGAAGAACTATCCGAGCTCTTCAAGGACCTGGACATCGGCGATATTATCGGCGTCGAGGGCGCTTTATTACGCACCAGAACCGGAGAACCCACCGTTTCGGCCAATAACTTCACCCTGCTGGCTAAGTCTTTACAACCCCTGCCGGAGAAATGGCACGGCTTGAGCGATACCGAGAAGCGGTACCGCCAGCGTTATGTCGACCTTATCGCCAATACCGATGTCAAAGAAGTCTTCAGGACACGCAGTCGTATTATGGAAGCCGTCCGGCAGTTCCTCAACAACCGCGGCTTTATTGAAGTGGAAACCCCGGTACTCCAGTCAGCCGCTGGCGGCGCTTTGGCCACCCCCTTTATCACCCGCCATAACGCCCTCGACCGCGACTTTTTCCTGCGTATAGCTAAGGAGCTTTATCTGAAACGGCTGATTGTGGGAGGTTACGACAAAGTCTACGAGATAGGGCATGATTTCCGCAACGAAGGCATCGACACCGAACATCATCCGGAATTTACCATGCTGGAGACCTATGAAGCTTATGCCGATTATAATGACGTTATGAAAATGGTTGAGGAGATGTTCTATCAGGTCAGCCTCAAGGTACTGGGCACCGCTGAAATTAAATATGGGGAAAACAAAATAAACCTTAAACCGCCCTGGCAGCGTCTTACCCTGCGTGACGCCGTAAAAAAATACGGCGGGATAGATTATGTAAAATACCCCACGGCTGACGGACTCCGCGAAAAAATGCGTTCCATGAAGATGGACGCTGACCCGCAGAAAAACTGGGCGAAGCTGGTTGACGAGTTGTTAAAGACCTGCGTCATACCGTCCTTAATACAGCCCACTTTTATCTACGACTATCCCGTATCTATGTCGCCGCTGGCTAAAAACAAACCTAGTGAAAAGCGGGTGGTGGAGCGCTTTCAGCCATACGCCGCTGGCCTGGAGCTGGGCAACGCCTATTCCGAGCTCAACGACCCTCTATTACAGAGAGAGAGATTCGTCGAACAGATGAAGGAGCGCTTGGGCGATGACGAGGAACGCTGGACTATTGATGAGGACTTCCTGACGGCGCTGGAGTACGGCATGCCCCCCACCGGGGGACTCGGCATCGGCCTCGACCGCATGGTAATGCTTCTCACCAACCAGCAATCGATAAGAGAAGTGATACTGTTCCCACAGTTGAGAGAGAAACTTTAGCAGTGCGTTAAGAGGTACGCTGTCTGCCGTATATAGAATGGGGCGTGGAAGAGGGGCGCCGCCCCTCTTCCCAAAACCTCCCCCTCCTTTCTTAAAGGAGGGGGAACGAGGGGGTGGATTATATTAATCACACCGGGGGTGAGGTAGAAAAATATGCTGGATATTAAATTCATTAGAGAAAATCCGGAACTGGTGAAAAAGTCGGTTAAAGACCGCCATGATTCCGCCCCGATTGACAAAATACTTGAGCTCGATGTTCAACGCCGACAGAAAGTCGGCGAGCTGGACAATCTAAGGCAGCAGCGTAAAGCCGTGTCCAAAGAAAGGGAAAAAGCCCAGGAAATGGGCCGCAAGCTGCGAGCTGATATCCAGAATTTAGAAGAGGAGGTCCGGCAACTTGACTCACAGCTGGAAGAGCTGCTGCTCAATGTCCCCAACCCACCCCAACCGGATGTCCCCGTCGGCGTAGGTGATGATGACAACGTGGAAAGACGCACCTGGGGAGAGCCCAGGACTTTCGACTTTGAACCCGCTCCCCACTGGCAGCTCGGTGAAGACCTGGATATCATCGATTTTGAGCGAGGCGTCAAGATATCCGGCAGCCGCTTCTACGTGCTCAAGGGACTTGGCGCGCGTCTGCAGCGAGCGTTGATTGCCTTCATGCTGGACCTCCATACCGGTGAGCACGGCTACCGCGAAGTATATCCACCCTATATGGTCAAGCGTGAGATAATGGTCGGTTCCGCCCAGCTACCCAAGTTCACCGAGAATCTCTATCATGATGAAGAGGACGACCTATGGTTCGTGCCCACCGCCGAGGTACCGGTGACCAACCTTCACCGTGATGAAATCCTCGCTAAAGAAGACCTGCCTCTGCACTATGTCGCCTATACCGCCTGCTTCCGCCGCGAGAAGATGTCGGCTGGCAGGGATACCCGCGGTATCAAGCGCGGCCACCAGTTCGATAAGGTCGAACTCTACAAGTTCGTCGAACCGGAGACCTCCAACGATGAACTGGAAAAGCTCACCGCCAACGCCGAGGAGGTCTGCCGGAAACTGGATTTACCCTACCGCGTGCGTGAGCTCTGCACCGGAGACCTCGGCTTTGCTTCCACTAAGTCCTATGATATCGACGTCTGGGCTCCGGGCTGTCAAGAGTGGCTTGAGGTCAGCTCTTGCTCCAACTGCGGCGATTTCCAGGCGAGGCGGGCTAATATCCGCTATCGCCCCGCCCCCGATGCCCGTCCTCAGTTCGTTCATACCCTCAACGGCTCCGGCCTGGCGCTGCCCCGTATCATGATTGCCGTCATGGAGAACTACCAGCGTCCCGACGGTACTATCGCCGTGCCCGAAGTGCTGCAGGATTTCGTCAAAGCAAAGGTAATCACGAGGTAATTGGTGCCGCTAAATAGACTTTTTCAACCGTACAGCTTGCCATTCTTTATCTTCATATGTGCGTACCTCACCCCTGATCCCTCACCGTAGTGTTATATTTTCCCCACTCAACACCTTTTATCATCTGCAGCCTGTCCTGTAAGATTATCCCCTAGTATCTCCGTCATTCCCGCAAAAGAGGGAATCCAGCCCTCCAAACCCCCCTCAAAGATATCTATTCCCACCCAACCTCCCTCGCGGCATCCGTGTATTGCCCGGTAGTAAACCCTCACCTTTACCCCCCAATGGGGAGTATCCTGCGAAGAGGGGCGCTAGCCCCTCTCAAAAATTACTTCCCCCTCTCCAATCAAATTAACCAGTGTACTTGCTTAATACTACCGATTGGAGAGGGGGACAAAGGGGGTGAGGTAAATACAGGCTAAGGTCTGGTTAAACTGAAATTAAACACAAATAGACAAATTATCTACCTCGGCACTTGACACTTTCCTCATTTTCGTATATCATACCTAGAAATTCTAGGTGCTTTAAGAAAGCGTTAATAAAGGAGGGAACACTTCATGCGCGCAATTGCCATCATCATCGTCATTCTGGGACTGGCCAGCCTCGTCATCGGGATACTGTTCGTCACGCAGGCAGCCTCTGGGCTACAGGAAGTCGCTGACTCCATAGACCCGCTTCCACTGGATCAACTAGAGGACAAATACGATCAGGCTAAAGCCGGCATCGCCCAGATGGAAGCGGCCGGAATGGAACCGGAGCTCGCCACGAAGCTACAGAAAACCGGGCTCGGACTGGCCAGGGCAAATAAAGGCACCGCCGAGTCGGTACGAGTCAATGGTGTCGTGGATATTTGCGTTGGCCTGGGACTGGTTCTGGCTGGACTGGGATTATTAAGAAAAGCCCAGGCATAGCTCAAGCAGCCTGCTGATAAAATTACCTTCAGGTCTATAAGATAATAATAATATAGATGGGAAATAGCACGCCGTTATTAGCCACCGGCTAATATGTCGTTCGCATCATGTTCGGTGGATATAAGGCGTGCTTCCTGGTAATATACTTCCATTATTCCGTATTATTTATTCCAATATCATTCACTAAACGGTATAATTCTAATAGAAACCCGGGGAGCATGAAAATGGAAAACAAAGGTTACCAGATAGTCATTAAACTGGTCAGGAACCAGAGTCCCTGCCATAGCGGCCATAATATCGGCGATGAATGGGTATTTAATTACATGACCCCTGGCGGCATGTGCGGACTGGCTTATAATGCCATTTACCCTGTCGCCCTAGCGCTGCAGTTCGGGGCTACCTTCCCCTGGCAGACTGACCCTGACGTTATTGAGCTCTCCTGCCCCGATGCCGAGGTAAACAACGTTTTTGAATTACGTCGGGTACCGCTGAAATAAAAAGCCTTGACAAGTGCCCCCTGGCAGTCTAACATAGCCTGTGTAACGGACATTGATAATCGATAATCACCGTTAATTGAAAAGGAGTCAGGAAATGCGGGTAAAAAGGATACTTCTGTGCTTGATGCTGGTATTTATTCTCAGCACTCTCACCATCACTACTGGCTGTGCCGTCATTACCGGCTCCGGTGATGTCATAACGCGTGAATTCAATTACACCGACTTCACCAGAATAGAAGTTGATTATGCCTTTGGCGCCGAAATAATTCAGGCTGATTCGTACACGATTAAGATATTTCTTGATGATAACCTGTTCGATTACCTCGATATTAGCAAAAGCAGTGATACCCTCCGGATAACGATGGAACCCGGCAATATCTACTCCAAAACTCAGCAGCGGGCTGTCATTACTCTACCCGACCTGGAACGACTGGAGTTATCGGGCGCTTCAAAAGCTTTTGTCGCCGGGTTTTCCAGCTCTCACGACCTGGAAATAAAGATATCCGGTGCCAGCCAGGTGGATATCTCCGACGTGGTTTCCGGTAATGCCTATCTGGAAATATCCGGGGCTAGCAATATCGAAGGCACCTTCACCATGAAAGACGTCGTCTTTGACGTATCGAGGGCCAGTTCTGTCACGCTTGAAGGCTCGGCGGAGGACATGTCTCTGGATGCATCCGGGGCTAGCACGATGAATTTATCGGATTTGACTCTTGATAATGCCTGGATTAATTTAAGCGGTGCCAGCCAGGCTACGGTAAATGCCGGCGGTCAGTTAAACGGTGATTTAAGCGGGGCATCTCTACTCGAATATCTCGGTAATCCCACCATCGCTAATTTTACCTCGAGCGGCGCCTCAACGATAAGGCCTAAGTGATTTCGAACATATTAACGACTGCCTTATCGGTTGTACCGGCAACTCCTTTTTCGCGGTCGGCAAATTGAATAGCCCCGGTCGGGCACATTTCTACGCACTTGGGATTACCCTCACAGACGTCGCAGAGCAGCACCTCTTTCTCCGGGGTCACCACCAGCGCTGAAAACGGGCAGGCGCCTACACATAAGGCACAGTTATTGCACTTCTCTCTATCTATGGTTACCCACCCCGTCCGCGCGTCCTTGATAATTGCCTGTCGACGGCATGCCTCGATGCAGGCGGGCTTTTTACAGTTCAAGCAAATATATGGAATCATTAAACCGTCCATGACCAGCCTTTTTACGGATATCCTGGCTCTGGCGGGATTGGGTGCCTTTTCTTTGACCATCGAGCACGCTATCTGGCAGAGTCCGCAGCCCGTGCAAAAATCGGCGCGTATAAAGAAGGTCTTCTGTTCCATCGGTTCAGTCTCCTCGAGATTCAAATCAAATTTGTCGGCTCTTTATTGAGTTTCAGTTTAACCAGTGTCTCGTCTGTCGGGGCGCCTTCTTTCGTCCAGCCGCGGATTTCATAGTACTCATCCAGCGCCCGGTTATAGCTGTCGTGTTCGAGTTTCTCTCCCTTTAAAGGCTCCAGGGGCTGCGGCTGGAAATAAATGGAAGGAGGTATATCATGCTCTCTCAGGGCTCCGGTCTCACGCTGGATAAACATGCGCTGGAGACTCCAGACTCTCTCGCCGGTTTCCATCAATTCTTCGGGTGTTATGTCCCAGCCTTTCACGGCATTAATCGTCTCGCAGAAATTACCGTAATTCAGGTTGTGGGTCGAACCCGGCCATATCGTGGCGAATTTGCAGTAGCCGAGTGAATCTATGACCGTGGTGAAGTTCTGCGTCCAGGCGGCCATCCATGACTTGCCTTCCCATGAATTGAGGGCCGACGCGATAGGCTTGCGGTATATCTTTTGAAGTACTTCCGGGGGCATGCCGAAAAACTCCAGCGAGCACCGGCCCTTCAGGTGGTCGCTGCCCCGGTTGCCGGTGGCCTCGCCGAGGGCTGTTGCCCGGGCGGCCCGGAAATTCTGCGGGCTTTCGTGCATCATGCCGCGCTGGACGTACAGGTACCTGGCAGCTTCCGGGCGGAACGCCTCGACGGCCCTCGATGCCCGCTGGCCAATCATACCGCCCAATCCCTCGTTTTTAG
This sequence comes from uncultured Dehalococcoidaceae bacterium, assembly GCA_964503235.1. GTDB lineage: Bacteria > Chloroflexota > Dehalococcoidia > Dehalococcoidales > RBG-16-60-22 > W425. The sequence continues at coordinate 32,949 of CAZCZJ010000006.1, forward strand.
CCATCTGGTGTAATAGAGTCAGTATCGACTCCTTATTACCCCATTCGAGGTTCAGCCCCCCCGTGTCCTTCTCGTTGATAATACCTCGCTGCCACAGCTCCATCAGCCAGGCGATATAGCCGCTGCTCGAACCTACGTCAAGACCGTAGCGGTTTATCAGCGTATTGGCAGCGAGAATCAAATCCCAATCGGCGTTGCCCACCGCCGGACCGAATCCGGCCATCATATAAAACTCGGGCCCCTCTCCCCACACCCCCGAATATGGTCCGGAATTGATTTTATAACGGTGACTGCAGCGCAGCGGACAGCCGTAGCAGGCTAACGTTTTAGTCTTGTACTGCTCTTCAAAAATTTCATCGTCGAGGTGCCCTTCGGCCTCTTCGAAGTAGTTGGACTGGTTATTCCTCACGGACATTGTCCCGCTCTGGTTGGCCACGCAGAAAATGGTCAGCGTCCCATACCGCGATATCACCGGATAAATCTTGGTGCTGGTTATCTGCCGGTAGTGATTATTGAATACTTCCAGCAGTTTCTCGGGGTCGTATGATTTTAATGCCTGTTTCCCCCTGACGACTATTGCCTTGAGTAATTTCGACCCCATCACGCAGCCCATGCCCGTTCGGCCCGCCGCCCTTTTCAATCCGTGCATGATGTTAGCGAACTTCACCAGGTTTTCACCGGCCTGGCCTATCATGGCTATCTTAACCTGCGTATCCCCGAGGTCGTCCTGTATTAGTTCCTGGCATTCGTAGGTATCGTGCCCCCACAGGAAAGAAGCGTCACGGAACTCTATCTCGCCGTCGTGAATCCAGAGGTAGACGGGACGGGAGGCTTTACCCTTGATTACGAGGTGCTGAAATCCGGCGAACTTAAGCTCGGCCGACCAGTGTCCGCCGCAATTGCTGGTGCCGAAACCACCCTCTCCCTCCGGTGATTTCGCCGTAACCTCGAATCGCGATGATGAAACGTCATACCCCGATACAAGCCCGGTCCCGAATATCAAAGGGCTATCGGGACTCAAAGGGTCAATCCCCGGTGGAGAATAATTATAAAGCAGATATGTGTTTAACCCCTCGCCGCCCAGGTACATCCTCAGCAGGTCTTCGGGGATATCTTTAACTACCACCTGCTCGCTGGAAAGGTCAACTACCGCTATCTTTTCCGTCATTTTGTCCTCGCTCTACTAATCTGCCCCGGATTTTCGCTACCTCGGGAGTAACCCAGGTGATGCGCCATCCCTGACCGCAGTGCGGACAATGCGTGGTGGTCTCGCCGCACGGCACGGTTATCCTGCCCCCCAGGCATCTCATGCACCGGAATGAATACCCTTCCTTTTTATCAGCCAAGTAACCCCCCTTTGCACAGGATTGCACTATATACGTTATTAACGTCCCCTCTAGTATCTAATATCGCAGCAGAAACGTCAACGTAATTACACTCGCCAATAACAAAGTAAAGAGGGATGGTATTTATAGTCTTAACTTCTGGCTGGTCGTGGCGTCATAATCACGGGAAAGGACTCTTCCAGAACAACATCGAGTAAGGCGGCCTTTCCCTGCCCTATCTGGTGGAGCCCACGGTTTAACGCAGCTTCGATGTCTCCGGGAGCTTCCAGCTTTTCACCGTAGGCACTGAAGGCCTCGGCCACTTTAACGTAGTCCGGAGCGGGGGAGATATCCGTTCCAAGAAACCGGTTCCGGCTGACCGCCGAACCTTGCGGGTAGCGCATCCGGTGAGCCCATTTCATCGCCAGGTACCCGCCGTTATTCATGATAATGATGAAAACCGGGAGATGATATTCCTGGTAAAGGCCCAGTGCGGCCAGTACCGGATTGTAGTTGAAAGAGCCGTCGCCGACTACGAGAATAACCGGTCGGTCCGGGTTGGCCAGCTTTACTCCTGCGGCTTCCCCCATACCTACTCCCAGCCCACCGTAGGCGGACTTTATATAGCACTCGGGACTGGCCAGATATTGATGAACAGAACGTGTATGAGTTAAAGTTTCGTCCAGGATAATGGCATTATCCGGAAGCGTTTTCTTGGCTACGTGCAGGAACCATTTGGAGTCGATGGGACTGTTCTCCCGACCGGCCAGCGCTTCCTCTTCCCAGGCAGCGACCATGGTATCATGTTTCGCTCGCCAGTTCTCCAGCCTATCCTGGTTGGTCGAGGCCGTCTGCTTTTGTCCGGTAGTGTCCGAGCGTATGAGATTCACCAGGGACTCCAGCGTCTTGCCGATATCGGCGCTGATAGTCAGGTCCGCGCGATAACCCCAGTAGGGTAACCGTTCGTGAAGGGGGGCTTCATCTATCATGATTATCCTGGCGTCATTTCCGGGCCCGGCCGAAGGGGGATACCATGGCGTAAGACCGCCGACTACCAGTACCGTGTCTGCCTTTTTCAGGGCTTCGGCAGTATCGTAGCCCATGTAGAGCGGATTATCTTTGGGGAAATTAGCGGCATAGGGGAGGCTGGCTTCGAAGACGGGGATGCTCAGCAGTTCCGCCAGTTCCGTTAGTTTCTGGACTACCCCCGGTCTCTTACCCGCATGCTCCGCGATGATGACCGGCTGCCTGCTCCGGATAAGCTGTTGAGCAACTTCCTGGACATCGCCGGTAGGCGGTTCGGCAACTGTTATCAACCGGGACGGTCGGATTACCGGTTCTTCTTTATAAGACTTCATTAATATCTCGGCGGGAATTGATATATATACCGGCCCTTTCGGCGCCGTGAGGGCTATCTGGCAACCCCGGAGAACGCAGTCCACCAGGCTGTCTCTTGATTTCACTGAGTTACCCCACTTGATATAGTCCCGGAAAAGGGCGGACGGGCCACCGATATCGGAGAGCAGACCGAGCCAGTGCCAGCCCTGTGCCCTGACCTCTTCATCGCCGCGGTGTTCATAGGTCTCTCCGCTGATAATAACCATGGGCACGCGCGCCGCGTAGGCGTTGCGTATTGCTACAGCCCCGTGCAGAGCGCCGACGCTGGCATGAAGGAGGACTGCCGACAGCTTACCTGTAACTTCGGCATAGCCCATGGCCATGCTGACAGCCAGTGTTTCGTCACGGCAGTTGATGTATTTCAGAGAGAAATCACCCCGCTCCTGGCGCTGTAAAAGTGCCTCCCAGACCGGAGTCCACTCCGTACCCGGTGAGCAGAAGACATATTCAATCCCACAATTTTTCAGTAATTCTACCAGCAGTTCTCCTCCGGATACTGTCATCATTTCCTCCTGGAATTTGCATGTCGAATGCCACTATCGGTTGCCGGGTTTGTCGCGGATATGACATATCAACTATATCAGACGAGCGTAGCTTCAATCAACCAATTTAATAGCGCTTCGCGGTGAGTCGTTAATGACTTCTTTATCATCTTTATTGATAATATCATCAACATCCGTATGCCCCGCGGTTAAAATATTAAGGAGAACCAAGCATTCCAATATAGCTGCCCTGACTTGTGTAACATATGGTTATAGACTATACTGTTTCAATATAGGGGGCAATTCCTCGTAAAGTATCCTCACTGCCGGAACCGAACAAGAGTTCAGGCGTATAAATGATGAACATAGGTATTCCCAGAGCTCTGCTCTATTATCAATACTTCCCGATGTGGAAGACCTTTTTTGAGGAATTAGGTGGAGAGGTTGTAATTTCTCCCCCAACCACCAAGGCGATGATAGCCTCGGGGGCGTCTCGTGTGGTAGCTGATACTTGTTTACCGGTAAAGGTTTTCCTGGGTCACGTTATTTCTCTGATTGGTAAGTGTGACTATATATTTATTCCTACCATCCGAAGTTTGAAATCAAATATCTATAACTGCTCCAAGTTCCTCGGCTTACCTGATATGACCAAGGCGGTCATTACTGAATGCCCCCCCGTTCTGGACGTAATTATTGATATAAATAAAGGGATGAGAAATATTTATCGAGCTATAGATAAACTGGGACGTTACTTCACCCGGGATACGTCAAAGGTCAAAAGTGCCAGCTTGGACGCCTGGCAAGTCCACCTTAACTATCGCCATCTGATGTCCAACCATGGATTAATACCCCCCCAAGCAATGGAGGGAATATCGAGCATAGATAAGGCCGATGACACATACGTGAGGACAGAGATGGGAATCAATTCCGGCAATCCAGCTTCAACTCAAACTAACATCGCCCTTATCGGGCATCCTTATCTCCTCTATGATGAATATCTTAATCACCGCCTTATCCATCGGCTGGAACAAGCCGGTATCAGGGTTCTCACCCCGGAGATGCTCACCAGCGACGAACTTGAGTCGGCTTCGGTTAAGTTGGCAGGTACAACCTATTGGACATACGGTGAAGAGGTAGTTGGGGCGGGAGAACACTACTTACAGAACGGGGCTGACGGTATTATTGGTATATTGACCTTTGGTTGCGGGCCCGATTCGCTGATGATGGAGATGGTACGCCGACGGGCAAATAGGCTAAGGACTACCCCTTTCATGAGCCTTGTCCTGGAGGAACATACGGCTGAAACCGGGATTATTACTCGGTTGGAAGCCTTCCTGGATATGATAAACAGGAGAAAAAGAGGCGGGCAGTAGCATGCGTGTATCTTTTCAACATATCGGTAATATGTGGGTAGGTTTAAAGGCTGTGGCTGACAGGATAGGCTTTGACATGGTCGTCCCACCAATAACCAGTCAGCATACCCTCTCATTAGGCGCTAGATACTCTCCGGAAATGGTCTGCCTTCCCTTTAAACTCACTCTCGGCAACATGATTGAGTCACTAGAGCTGGGAGCTGACACTCTTATTACCATAGGCCAGTATGGCCCCTGCCGCTTTGGCTATTATCATAGGGTTCAGGAGGTTATTCTACGAGACCTGGGATATGAATTTGAATTGCTAAAACAGAGTAATGGTATGCTGCGAATGATCAAGTATTTTACTCATGGTGCTTCTATACGCGAAATATTTTTAGCCTTCCGTTTCGGTTTAGCTAAACTAAAAGCGTTGGAAGAGGTGGAGCGACTTGTTCATAGAACACGAGCCATAGAGCAGAATAAAGGCAGTGCCAGCCAAATCTTCAGAGAAGCCATCCAAGCTATAGATGGTGCCCGGGACTATCGCGCTATCAAGCAGGCGAAGCGAGTTTACCTGCAAAAACTTAAAGACATACCCACTATATCTTCATCAAACCCGTTAAAAATAGGCGTTGTTGGCGAGTTTTTTGTTGTGGTCGATCCTTTTGCTAATATGGATGTAGAAATAGAACTGGGAAAGTTAGGGGTACAGGTAGAGCGGCCACAGTCTGTCTTGGAATGGCTCGACTTCAATCCCTTCACTCTTCTCTTGGGTTTACGGGAGAAAGATAGAAGCTTCAAGGCAGCCAAGCCATATCTTTCCCGTTATATTGGTGGGGACGGACTACAGACCGTCGGCGAGAAAGTATTACATGCTAAAGACTGGGATGGACTCGTTCATATTGAACCGTTTGGTTGTCTGCCCGAGATAATGGCCCGGAATATCATGCCTTCTACAAAAGAGCAACTGCCGGTTCTGAATCTTATGTTCGATGAACATACCGGGAGGGCTGGAGTAATAAACCGACTTGAAGCCTTTGTCGATATGATAAAAATAAAGAAAAAGAAGAGTGTAGAACTGCGTGTTTAGGAGGAATCATGGAAGCGTATTTAGGGATAGATGTTGGTTCGGTAACTACGAAATTTGCCGTGCTTGATAAAGATGATGAACTGATTACCAGCCTCTACCTGCTTACACACGGTAATCCCATTGAGTCCGTCCAGAAAGGCTTAAGACAAATTCAGACCCATCTGTCAGAAGATGCTGATATATGCGGTGTGGCTACCACCGGTAGTGCCCGTTATTTAGCCGGGGTTATAGTTAATGCCGATTTGGTTAAGAACGAAATTACCAGCCATGCCGTGGCTACCCTGCACCATATCCCAGAGGCTAAAACCATAATTGAGATTGGCGGTCAGGATAGCAAGATTATCATTATCAGGGACGGAATCGTGACTGACTTTGGTATGAATACCGTTTGTGCTGCCGGCACCGGCAGTTTTCTTGACCACCAGGCATTACGCCTGAATATGACTATCGAGGAGTTCGCTCAGAAAGCCCTTAATAGCGACTCTAATGTAAATATTGCCGGACGATGTACCGTTTTTGCCGAATCAGATATGATACACAAACAGCAGATGGGATATCGGACTGAAGACATTATCTATGGACTGTGCCAGGCGTTAGTGCGTAACTACCTGAATAATGTTGGATTGGGTAAAGAGATACAATCCCCAATCGTGTTTCAGGGCGGTGTTGCCTTTAATAAGGCTATCGTCAAGGCATTTCAAGAAGAGCTTGATACCGAAATTATTATCCCACCCCACCATGAGGTCATGGGAGCTATAGGGGCTGCCCTGCTAGTTCATGAAGAAATAACAGTTTCCAGCACTGGCAGCAAGTTTTCGGGATTTGGTATAAGTGAGACTACCTATCATACCTCATCGTTTGAATGTAAATCCTGCTCGAATATGTGTGAAATAGCCCAGCTTTTTCGTGATGGCAAACTCCTTGCCCAATGGGGCGGCCGTTGTGACCTTTGGGAAAAAGCGGTAGCCAGCCAGTAATAACAACTACTCCGGTACTCAGGTGCGGTCCCTCGTATTATACAGTTCCCTAAAAAGTCGTAAGATATAGTCTCAGGAATAAAACAATAATATTTTAGCAGAGGCATCAACATGGAACTTAAGGAAGCGATCGAGAAAAGAAACAGTATCCGTGCTTACGAAGATAAACCGGTGCCCGAGGAGGAACTGCTGAAGGTTCTCGAAGCGGCTAGGTTAGCGCCATCTGGTCGCAACAGCCAGGCCTGGAAATTTATCGTCGTGCGTGATGATGAACGTAGGCAGGCTCTGGGACGGGCGACGGGAGGTCAACCGCATGTGCACATGGCGCCCGTCATCATTGCGGCGGTGGCGACAGACCCTAACAGCTTTATGCCGTGCGGCATTCTGTCCTATCCCGTGGATTTGGCTATAGCGATAGACCACATGACGCTGGCCGCGGTAGATTTAGGGCTCGGTACCTGTTGGATTGGTGCTTTTTCACAGGAAAAAGTTAAAAGCATCCTGGAGGTGCCGGAGAAATATAAAGTAGTCAGCCTGCTGACGCTGGGATACCCCAGCGAAACGGGAAGACCCAAGATGCGGAAGACACTGGAAGAGATTGTCTGCTACGACAGATATGAAGAATAGATAAGTTCGGCATAGTTCCCGGTGAGTTCGATAAAATGACCTCCTTTCCACCCCCATTTCCATAGCTTTTTCAGGCACTTCCCGTTATAATATGCAAAGGCCGTTTCATATCCGGAGGGGTGTCCGAGTGGCCTAAGGAGGCGGTCTTGAAATCTGTGGTAATTTTTTAATTAGCATCAATTAAGGTGTCATGAGGCATCGGCACAATCACGTTTTTGAAGCTAATCCTTTTTTACTCACGCAGTTTCATTAGAAGAAAAGTGCACAGTATCCGGCGCGCAATTGACTGGTAACCCCAACATAGCAAGTGGAATCCTTTATGGGGGCAGGTCATTACCGGGGAAAGGTAAAAAAACGGGTCTTTATGGGTGCGCGATAAGGTAGGTTAATAATCATACCTGTCGGGCCCCGGAAAATGGGATGTGCGAAAAGAAGTCTTTTCTAACACCACAAGGGGGTAGGGGGGGGTAGTAATGAATAAGCGGAAGTTGTCACTCGCATAGTTGAGACAATCATTCCTTTTTCCTTCATAATTTTGTGCCTAAAACTTATATGTAAAATCAAGCGGACCTTTTTAAATACACTGTGAAGTGTAAATATTGAATGAACAGTAGAAAATAGACTATAATCCTATGCGAACAATAACTCGGTAAGTCGCTGTTTATCTACTAGAGAGTCTCATATTGAATATAATAAATTAACGATAAAAAAGAAATAGAGAAATTATATAATCTAATGGTGAAAATGGGAATGACAAAAACGCAAAAAGAGCCATTAATCCGAAATGAACCGGAGAAAACATTCATTAAAGGATTATCACTTCATTCCTTTGCTCAAGGCGGGGGTGCTGCTCGGGTTGATACCAGAAATGGCAAAATAGTCAGGATTAGACCACTCTATTATGACGAGAAATATACCCCCGAGGAAATCGGCCAATGGAAGATTGAAGCTCGCGGTAAAGTCTTCGAGTCACGGTTAAAGACTCTTCCGAATCCACATGGTCTTGCTTATAAAAAGCGAGTATACTCCCCCAACAGGATAAAGTATCCGTTAAAGAGGGTTGATTGGGACCCTAATGGCAACCGAAATCCGCAGAACCGGGGAAAGGGTAGATTTAAGAGAATCACCTGGGATGAAGCTACAGACATAATCGCCAGCGAGATAAAGAGAATGCAGGCGGAATATGGACCGTATGCGATATACCTGCAGGGTGATGGACATGGAGAGTCCAAAATTGTTCATGCTTCTCACGGTTGTCAAACTAGAATGTTTAAGTATCTGGGCGAAGGCGAGGAAAAGGGAGAATATACCCTGCAGGTCAGGACTCCAGACAGCTGGGAAGGATGGAAATGGGGTGCCACCCATATGTGGGGGATGTCTCCTTTCGGCACGTACAGCCCGGGCACCAATGGCTTCAAGGATATTGCTGAGAACACCGAGATGATTCTTTTTTGGGGGAGTGACTGGGAAACTACCCCCTGGCAACTCGGCGGACAGCATATGAGCCTATGGGCTTATTTCTACGCTGAACTCGGGATAAAACATATCTTTATCAGCCCCGACCTGAATTATTCTGCCGCGGTACATGCAGATAAATGGATTCCGGTATATCCTAATACAGATACTGCGCTTCTACTAGCTATAGCCTACATCTGGATGAGCGAAGGCACATATGATAAAAAATTCATTGCTACGCATACACACGGTTTTGATAAATTTAAATCATATGTCATGGGAGCGGAGGATGGGGTTGCTAAGACACCGGAATGGGCTTCGCCACTTTGTGGTGTCCCATCCTATACAATTAAAGCCCTAGCTAGACAGTGGGCATCAAAGGTAACTACTTTTGGGAGTGGGACTGGTGGCTCACTCTGTAGAGGTACCTACTCGACCGAACCTACCAGAATGCAGGTGGCATGTTGCGCTATGCAGGGAATTGGCAAACCGGGAACCAACAGGACCTCCGTATTCAGTATGCCCAGGGCTGCGGTAATGCTTAATCCCTTCACGGCTTATCACGGGCTTGGAGAGGGAAGATGGCATCCGAAACAATTCCTTCCCAAGACCAGACTTCATGACGCTATTCTTGATGCTAGCAATGAAAAGCCCATGAAATTCTATAGTACTGGCTCACCGGTAATGCCAACCGAAGACCAGTTTGTACAGTATCAATATCCAGTAGAAGGTTGTTCGGAAATACATATGATATGGTCTGACTCACCATGTTGGACAGCGTGCTGTAATTGCGGGAACAGGTTGATTGATGCACTTCGAAGTCCCAAGATAGAAACCGTTGTAGTCCAGCACCCATGGATGGAGAATGATACACTTTATGCGGATATTGTCTTACCTACTTGCACCAAGTTCGAGACAGAGGATATTATGATTGGTACCGACTCGTTCTGCCAGAGCGTTTACCCTGAAGGACAGTGCATCGAACCTATCGGGGAGTCCAAGAGTGATTACGAAGCGGTTGGCGAAGTAGCCAAGAAACTGGGTATCTACCATCAATATACAGAAGGCAAGACTATTGAAGAATGGATAAAGATTGGTTATGAAAGCTGTGGTATCAAGGATTATATCAGCTGGGAAGAACTGAATGAAAAAGGATTCTACTGTATTCCCCCGGCTGAAGGTTGGGAAAAAGATCCCACTCCCCGTATAAATTTCTATCATGATCCAGAAACGTATCCCCTAAAAACACCCACCGGTAAAATAGAGTTTGAAGCTACAGGCTTATTAGAGCACTTTCCTGATGATAAAGAGAGACCGCCCGTACCACACTGGATTCCGTTCAGCAAGACCCATCAGGAAAGCCGACTTCATCCCAGAGCCAAAGAATATCCTTTTCTTCTCGTTTCAAACCACGGCAGATGGAGACAGCACGTGCAACTTGATGATGTATCGTGGTTTAGGGAAATCCAGACCTGTAAAGTTAAGGGACCGGATGGCTACATGTACGAACCTGTCTGGATTAATCCAACTGACGCAGCCTCTCGGAATATAAAGACTGGAGACCTGGTTAAGATGTACAACGAGCGAGGTATCGTCCTCGGTGGTGCCTGTGTGACCGAGAGGATAATGCCCGGAGTGGTCTACCAGGACCACGGAGCAAGATCTGACCCTATAACCGACCGGATTGACCGGGGTGGTAACAATAACCTGATTTCTCCCGAAAAGACAACATCACCAAACACACAGGGTCAGGTAGCCAGTGGTTTCCTTGTTCAAGTTGAGAAGGTTACTCTAGAACAACTAGGTACCTGGAGGAAGCGGTATCCCGCAGCATTTCAGAGGGAATACGATCCAGCTTCCGGGCTACGATTCGATGCCTGGATTGAATCAAATACACAGGAGTAAATATGGCCGGACATCCGGATAAAAAACAACCTCAGTTAATAAAATCACTGGACAATAAATTACAGACGCTTCACCACCGGATGTCTGTCAACCGTTTTGGGCACCGAGTTGTCGAAGGAGCGGTGCGTAATATTAGCTCTGATTCCAACGTGAATGCCGAAATAAAGGCAGAGTATTACAGCGCTACAGGAATGCTTATCGGTACAGAAGTGGATGTTGTTAGACGACTGACGCCTGGTAAAACTGGTGCCTTTGAAGTTGTTTATTCGGGGGACCAACGCTGGGATATTAAATATTCCAGGATCGTATCCCTGAAACAAATATAATGGATATCTGGTTAAAAAAGTGATGGTTGTATCTTTATCTCGCGGAACTCCATATGAAGTAAATTCACAATGGCACTAAACGTATTCGCAGAATGGTTAACCCACTACTAGTAGTGGGTTAATGTTGACATAGCTTCAAGCTGAGAGTAAACTATATTAAATTTAATCTTAACGCCGAACTCATAGTTCAATAAAGGAAAGGAGGAAGAGAATAATAAGTTTGAAAAAAAGTGGGATTATTAATAACAACATTAGAAAGGAGAAATCAAAGTGAAAAAAATATTCATAGTATCGTTTTTAATTATCCTGGTCGGCGGGTTATTCCTCGGTAGCTGTGGCGAAGAGGAAACTAAACCGCTGACGATTAAGTTGGGTTATGACACACCGCCCCCTACGGGTCTCGGCGTTCCAGCAGAGTATTTTGCGGAGCAGGTTACAGCGAGGACGGAGGGCCGGGTGACGGTGGAAACCTACCCTTCTGGCACCCTGAGCACCCAGGCCAGCTCCCTGGAAAGTCTCCAGGCGGGAGTAGCTGACGCATATGTTTTATCCATCGGATCTAATCTAGACGCCTTTCCGATACTCAGCTTTACCGGCCTCCCCGGTCTGGACTTCTACCCCCATACAGAAGAACTGCTGGAGGCTGAGACAAATACACTCAGGGAAATCATTAACAAATACCCGGCAGCCGCTGAGGAGCTTGAGGGTTTCAAATTGCTTTGGAGCAATACCTATACCGGCGCCGTTTTAATGGGAACAGGTAATCCAATCCGTACTCCCTCAGGAATAAACGGTATAAAAGTGGGTTGCGATGCTTACAGGCAGGATTTAGTGGAGTATCTGGGTGGTGCACCGGTGTTTACCATACCACCAATGATGTATGAACAGCTGCAAACGGGAGTTATTGACGTCACCACCGTAGCCTGGGGTGCAGCCATGGACTGGCAACTCCAGGAACTGGTAGATTACGTCCTGGATTATGACATGGGTGGAGGTCAGCTACCGGTGGTTATGAATATGGACGTTTGGGACAAGATATCATCCAAGGACCAGAAGATAATAATGGAAGTGGCTGCTGAAGCTGAACAGAAAAACAGGGATTTCGTCACCGGGCAAATACCAGCAGCCCGGCAACTATGGGCGGATACCGGTATACCGATAATAACACCGACCGCAGCAGAGGAAGCGCAATGGGCAGAGGCATTTTCGGTAATCTGGGATGAATACTTAGAAATCAATAAAGATGCGAAGGATATAGATAAGATATTAGATTACTGGAAGAACGCCATCGAAGAGGCACACGCGGGGATGTTTTACGGCCAGTAAGGAAGGTAGGTAGTTCTTCGTCAGGGAAACGGGTGGGGCTTTGAGATAGTATCGCTTAGCCCCGCCCTTATTGGAATATGGCCGGAACCCTCTGATTTATTTGCAGAGTGCTAAGAATTAGGGTATGGGATGGTATTACGAGATAAAATCACGAAGATAGCTTCAAAGATGGAGCTTGGCGTACACTCGACGAACAAAATAATGGCTTATGTAGCGGCGACTGCCCTCATCGGAATGATGTTGCTCACCGTTGCTGATGTCTGCGGCAGGTATATTTTCAGCAGACCGATAAAAGGAACCTGGGAACTTGTCGGTTTTTTGTTAGTCGCTGCCGGTAGCTTGGGGTTGGGTTACTGCCAGGTAAAAAAAGGGCATATTAGAGTCGATTTCTTGCTTCATTTTTTCCCTGATAAAGCTCAGGCGATATTAACAGTTTTAGCCAATTTTCTCGGATTTGCCGCATTCTCTTTGTTGTGCTGGCGATGCGTAGTGTATGCGCAATATTATTTATCCCTCACCAGGGGCAACGCCACCGACACTCTGCATATCCCCCTTTACCCCTTTGTTTTAATTCTGGCAGTTGGCACCGGTATGCTGGCTCTGGTTCTTCTTTTTGACCTGGTGCATTCTTTAACCAAGGTGAAAGGCAAATGACCCCGACTGAAGCGGGAATCCTCGGTTTTGGCTTGATGATTGTCCTTGTCCTGCTGAGCGTGCATGTCAGCTTCGCCATAATCATTTCGGGGTTTGTTGGTCTGGCCTTGATTATCGGCATCCAGCCAGCTCTCTCCAGCATAGCGATACTCAGCTTCGAAAGAGTAACAGACTATACATTTGCGGTAATTCCTCTCTTTATGCTGATGAGTGCCTTTATTGCCAATACTAATATCGGCTCAGAAGCTTACGAGACATCGCGTGCCTGGATAGGGCAGGCAAAAGGCGGCCTGGCCATGGCAACGGTAGGAGCCACGGGTCTCTTCGCAGCCTGTACCGGCTCCAGCATGGCCGGAGCCATAGCTATGGCTAAAATAGCCTATCCCGAGATGAAACGTTATGAATATGAGCCAAAACTTGCCTTAGGCACCATCGCGGCGGGGGCCACGCTGGGTATTCTCATTCCTCCCAGCATGGGATTCATCCTCATCGGAATCCTGACCGAAATCTCTATCGGCAAACTGTTCATGGCCGGTATTATCCCCGGAGTCCTAGAAATAGTATTCTATATAGTTTTAATTTTTATCCTTTGCAGATTCAATCCCCAGTTAGGTCCGGCTGGCCCCAAAACAACTATCAAACAAAAAATAGGGTCGCTCAGGCTGACCTGGCCAGTGGCCAGCCTGTTCGTGCTGATTATTGGCGGTATATACGCAGGTATTTTTACTGCTGCCGAAGCAGGCGCCATTGGAGCTTTCGGTGCTTTAGTTATCAGCCTTATCAAGAAACAGATGACACGCTCCAGCTTTGTTGATTGTTTACTGGAAACCGCTCAGATAACCGGCATGATGATTGCTTTAATCATAGGTGCCTTCATTTTTAAGCAATTTTTAGCAGTAACCAGGGTTCCGTTCGTCTTCAGCGATTGGGTAGCCGCCCTGGAGATAAACAGGTACTTGATTGTGGCTATCCTTGTTTTCGTTTATATCCTGCTTGGCTCGATTTTTGATATTTACGCTATTATAGTCATGACAACTCCCATCATTTTCCCCACGATACTGGCACTTGGCTTTAATCCCTTGTGGTTTGGCGTTATAATGGTGAGATTAATGGAGGTGGGGGAAATTACGCCGCCATTTGGTTTCAATCTCTTCGCCTTGTCCGGATCGATTAAAGAGATTCGAATCAGCGACCTCTACCGGGGCGTCATCCCCTTCCTCATAGCTGATATACTGCACATAGCTCTACTCATAGCCATACCCGCACTTTCCACATTCCTACCTGATATGATGATATCAAGATAAATTCCCAGCACCTTACTAAAATGGACCAAGCCTCTCCATGTTTCATCATTTAAAATGGGTAAATATCACACCTGAGGTATTTGAGTTCCCAAACCACCTGCTTCAAATACTATTAGTCAGCCGGGTGCAGTCGTCCTTTGAGATAATGTCGACATGATTATGGGAAGATCTGAAATGACCTTCGCGAACTAACGCTGAAACACCGTTATTCTTCCTGGAGGTTGAGCAGCAGATTCTCGTAGTAGTCCAGCGACTCTGGATTTGCTAGAGCATCGCGATTGGTCACCGGACGGCCGTGGATAATATTGGTTATGGAACTCTCTACCTTTTTCATATTTAGCGTGTAGGGTATATCCGGCACGGCGATAATCCTGGCCGGGACGTGGCGAGGTGATGCCTTATCCCGGAGAGTGGTTCTGATTCTTTTCTGCAGTTCGTCGCTTAGCGCGGCGCCCGGCACCATCTTGACGAAGAGCAGTACCCTCTGATCACCCTGCCAATCCTGCCCTATTGCCAGGCTATCGGCTATTTCCGGTATGGTATCTACCTGGTTGTATATCTCAGCGGTGCCGATACGTACCCCGGAAGGTTTCAAAACAGCATCTGATCGGCCGAAGAACGTCACTCCTTTGGTATCACTATTCTTCATTACGTAATCGCCATGACGCCATACGCCGGGATAGACATTGAAGTATGCGTCATGGTATTTTTCGCCGTCCGGATCGTTCCAGAAATAGAGAGGCATGGAAGGCTCAGGGGCTTCACAAACGAGCTCACCAAGGCGGTCAATTACCGGATTTCCCGTTTCATCATAGCATCGGCACTTCATTGCCAAGCCCCAGCCCTGAAGTTCGCCGGCATAGACAGGCTGAATTGGGCTGCCGATGGCAAAACAGCCGTTGATATCAGTACCCCCGGCTATGGAGTTGAAGTGTAGGTCGCTCTTAATGGACTCATAGACGTACTCGAAGCCCTCTTTAGAGAGGACCGATCCTGTTTGCAGGATACAGCGTAGTGACGAAAGGTTGTAGTCGCGGCCTGGATTTACTCCTTCGCTGCGTAGCAGGTTAATATAGCTTGCACTGGTCCCGAAATGGGTTATTTTTTCTTCCTGGGACATCTGCCACATGGCTCCGATGTCAGGGTACGCGACATTGCCGTCATATAAGATTATCTTGGCACCGACACCCAGTGAACTAATAAGCCAATTCCACATCATCCAGCTACAAGTAGTGATGTAAAAATGCGTATCCTCCCGATTCAGGTCGGTGTGGAGGATAAGTTCCTTGAGATGGTTGATCAGAAGTCCACCCCCGCTCTGTACGAGGCACTTCGGTTTGCCTGTGGTACCCGAGGAGAACATGATAACGGCCGGATGATTGAAGTTAAGCTGTTCAAAATCAATCTCTTGTTGCTTCTCCTCCGCCAGAAAATCCTCATAAAATACCGCATTAGGAATATGGCTGATATTAGAACCCTCCTCCGTATAACGAACGACAACGACCTTCTGGAGAGACGGGATACCCCGGACAATTTCCCCAACGTTGGCTAGAGAGTCGAAGGTCCTGGCTTTGTAATAATAACCATCAACAGTAAACAGCACCTTGGGCTCGATTTGAGTGAGGCGGTCCAGCGTAGCCTGTGCGCCGAGGTCGGTAGCGCAGGAAGCCCAGACGGCACCGATGCTGGTGGTTGCCAACATGGCAATGGCAGTTTCCATGAGATTAGGCATATAAGCCGCTACCCGATCGCCCGGTTTAACGTCAATATCACGCAAAGCTCTGGCAAGTCGAGCCACGGCATTGTATAACTCAGCATAAGTCATCCGGGCGGATTTCTGAGTCTCTCCCCGGAAAATAAAGGCTATGTTATCATCCCGATATCGTAACAGGTTCTCGGCGAAGTTTAATCTTGCCCCGCCGAACCACTTAGCCCCGGGAAATTTCGACAAATCATCAACCACCTGCTCGTACTTCCGGGATGCCTTGATAGGCACGAACTCCCAGAATGCTGCCCAGAAATCGGCGATATTTTCAATCGACCATTCATAGATCTCGTCATAAGAGTTGAATTTGTATTGATATTTCCGGTTAACGAAGTTCATGAAGCGGGTCATGTTAGCCGCTTTTTTCACTTCTCCGGGTGGTGTCCACAGCAGTTTACTCTTCAAAATATGCTCCTTTTGTAAAGCAAATTATGATTGTTTAAACATAAATATGTGCCAACAGTATAAGGTCAGGGATATTATTTTGCCAAGAATTTGAAACTATATCTTGCGTCTACCATTAAAGTCAAGTAATAAATAGCCTTTTATTCCATGATTACAGGAACTAATAATTGACCTTTTCAATCCCCTTTAGCTTAAGCATATCTCTTACTTCATCCGGAGTGGCGGGTTTTATACTCATTTCACCTGCTATTTTTACAATCTTTTCGACCTGCTCCGCACTACTCCTGGCTAGTCGGCCATAACCTGCATACAGGCTGTCTTCGAGTCCTACTCTTACATGCCCGCCCATGGCTAGAGTAGCGGCACCAACTGGTATCTGATCTCTACCTACAGCTGCTACCGACCACGTGAAATCACCTATGGTTTCACGGGTACGCTCGTAGACAAATACCAGCGTGCTGATGGTCGCCGGCATGCCACTTAGGGCTCCCATCACAAACTGCAAATGCACAGGAGTATCTACATAACCACGGTCAATCATATATTTAACGGCACTAATCTGACCTATATCCCAAATTTCCAACTCGGGCCTGGTATTATTCTTCCGGCAGGCTTGACTGTATTCACGCATCATCTTATAAGTATTTTCAAAGATAAACTCCTCTCGCTTGAGAAATTCTTTCTCCCATTCAAACTCAATCTTATCCTTCATCCTTTCATATACCTGTATAGCAGTACCGCTTAATGACCCGCAGTTGAGAGTAGCCAATTCCGGTTTAAACTCAGGGACCACTCTGATTCTTTCTTCGGGAGTACCGGCACCTCCGGTTGTTATATTAATAACAACATTGCACCTATTCTTGATATCCGTTACGATTTCACGAAAGATAGGAAGGCTGGGAGTCGGTTCTCCCGTTTCTGGCTTACGTGCGTGAACATGAACAATAGCCGCTCCTGCCTCCCAGGCTTTAACAGCATCATCGGCAATTTCTTTAGGGGACAGGGGGAGATATTTAGACATTACAGGTGTGGCACCTTGCCCTGTGACCGCTGCGGTTATAATAACCTTACGAAGGATTTTTTCTTCACTCATTCTATGCATACCTCCATTTAGAGTTGCTAACCAAGCTCATTCCCGGCAATTAGCACGCTTACTGTAGCCGCACCCGGCTCTCCACCCTGGTTGTGAGTAAGACCGAGACGGGGATTTTTTACCTGACGTTTGCCAGCTTTACCCTGCAGCTGTTTATATACTTCATATAGCATCCTGAGTCCTGTAGCTCCTATGGGATGTCCGAAACATTTCAATCCGCCGTCCGTGTTAACTGGTAACTCACCCTCTAAAGAATAAGTCCCTGCTTCAATGTCATCTTTTACATGTCCCCTCGGACTAAATTGCAGGTCCTCCATGATAGTCAATTCGGTTATAGAAAAACAGTCATGTACCTCAGCGATACTCAATTCTTTCTTTGGATTTGTAATTCCTGCTTCTTTATAGGCTGCTATTCCGCAACGATATGTTTCCTCAACATGAGCAAAATCATAGTTCTGGCTAATCCAGCCTTCCCGTGGGCCTTGACATATCTGTACTGATTTTATATAGATTGGGTCAGGCCTGAACTTCTTGGCCAGGTCAGCCCGGGTGATGACAGCTGCCGCCGCACCATCGCTGACACCACAGCAATCGAATAAACCCAGGGGATAAGCAATCATAGGCGCATTTAATGCCTGCTCCAAGGTAATCTCCCGTTGGAAATGTGCCTTGGGACTGAGCGAGCCGTTGTGGTGATTTTTTACAGGGATATGTGCCAGTAACCTTTTCCCTTCTTCATAAGTAAGTCCGTACTTGGCGAAGTAACCTGTCGCCATCATGGCGAAAACCGCTGCAGGTGTCTGTGTAGTTAATCGGTAACTCCAGGTAGCAATTGGTCTAGTCTGCGGAAGCCCGGAATAGCCTGTATCCTTCAGTTTCTCTGCACCAACAGCCAAGACGATATCATATATCCCAGACGCAACGGCATAGCACGCCGCTCTTACCGCTTCTGAACCGGTAGCACAGGCATTCTCTACACGTGTGACAGGTATATATGAGAGTTTAAGAGGGGCAGCCAATATCTGCCCTGTCTCACCAGAAAAAACAGTTCCCCACCAGGCAGCCTGAATATCCTTTGGATCGATCCCTGCATCCTCATAAGCTTCATAGGCAGCATTTATTATCATGTCTTCAAGGCTTTGGTCCCAATTCTCTCCGAACTTGACACAGCCCATACCTATAATGGCTACTCTATCTTTTATACTATCCATTTTGACTTTCTTTTTGCTAACATCTCACGGGTTGGCATTTCCACCAGTAATTATAGATACCACCGACATAGTAAAGTCTTCGGAAGGTCATCTCTACCGGCATACCCACCTCGACGGTAGACGTATCACGGTCGGTCATATCACACATTAGCCTGCCACCACCCTCAAAGTCGACAAAAGCTACAGTGACCGGAGAATCGACGCTCTGTACCACGTAATCGTGACTGAATGAAAATATCTTGGCTGGTTTATCAAAAAAGGTATACGACTCAAACTGGTCTTTAGTATGGCAAACCAGGCAAACACGCTGCGGAGGGTATTGCGGAGTACCACATTGCCGGCATTTTGTTCCGGTAAGACGTAACTCCCAGGGTACTTCCCGCCATTGCGCTACCGGTGATGGCTGGCGCGCCTCAATTGGTGGTCGTGCCGCAGGTTGTATCTGGATCAGTTCACGCCACTTTAGATATTTGCTATAAGGAGTCACCATGTCTTTAGAAACCAAATAATTTTGTATACCCCTCCTATCTTTACGGCTGGTAATCGAATCTGTGGTAGTCAATGTAAATACATCGCAGCCATTCCCATAATTGGCAAGTAATATCTTCTCTCCCTGATCTGCCTGCTCCAGGGCGGCGACGAGACTCATCAAACACATCGCACTTCCTGTATTTCCAACTGATGAGTGCAAGACATCATCTACCTGATTCTCACTAAATCCCAGTTTCTGGGATAATCTACGGAGTTGACGCTGGTTAGGCGAATAGATAGCAATTTTTGTGAAGTCTGCGTTTGATAATCCCGTATTGTTTAGGAAAGTACCGATGCAATCAGCCATTATTTTAGAATAACCCATGTCCATGGAAAAACGGTCTTCCGCAGTACGGACGAACGTGTCTCTGTCCGACCTCCATACATCTTGAATCTCATGATATCTGGTATAATAGTTATCTATCACAGCAATTGGTTCCTTGCCACCAACCAGAACGGCAGCGGCGCCATCACCGAAGGTCATTTCATCAGGACCATTGGGATAACCCAGACGATTTTCAGCAGCACACACCAGGATACTCTGTCGGGTTCCGCTATCAACGGCATCCATAGCGGTCTTTAAGGCATTAGAGCCACATCTTAGAGAACCGGAAAAATCTATCGTTATTGCTTCTTGCGGTAAACCTAATACGGCGGCGATAGTTGCTGCAGTCTGTTTCTCTTTATAGGGTGCAGTGGTCGAGGCAAAATAGAGCCCGTCGATTTTAGCCGTATCAATCCCTTTAATGCAGTCTCTGGCTGCCGCTATAGCCATGGTAAGGCTGTCTTCATCATAATTAGCCACCGCCCTTTCACCCGTTCCCGCTCTCATTCCCCAGGCACTGGCTATCTCAGCCCTGCTTAATCTATAAAAGGGAATATACGCTCCGTATGAAATAATACCTGCCATCAATCAACCTTAAATATTGAGCATTGTTATCTTCCCGGTTAAAAGAAACCGTTTTATTTTTTCAGAACTATCTCGCCTAAACTGACATCCTTCATGGTTTTAACTTTAATACTCCTCGACTTGTACCCGGGAGCCTCTATTTTTAGATCGTAGTCTGTATTGTCAGCCAGGCCTTCAAATTCAAAATCACCGAAACCGTTGGTCTCCGTTGAGAGGTTATCTCCATTGCTGCTTAACTTCACGGTCAGTCCCACCGCTACTTCATCCACATCCCCATAGATAACCGTTCCCGCAATAAATTTTTTCGGAAGGCCGATATATCTAACCTTCTCTTTCATTTCGTATTCGGGGTGAAGTACCTCGGTGGCACCCGACGCCAGCAATTTTCTTATTTCGCTTTCCGGGTCATCCAGGTCACCGAAGACAAGTGCATTGGTAGGACAGGACTCAACACATCTCGGTACTTTCTCTCCCCGGTCCA
>CAZCZJ010000007.1:0-52663 GCA_964503235.1 uncultured Dehalococcoidaceae bacterium
CCGATGAAATCAAAGAAGGACACGGCGGCATGACACTCTTTCTCTGGTTGAGTTTCCTGTCGATCATCGTCTGGACGATTATATATCTGGTGCAACACGGGAGCGAGTTCGGCGTTATATTTTCAATAGAATAGGGAGATTATCGGCTCCGTAAGGCATTCAGGGCTTTTTTGGCTACCTGTAGCACTTCAATCGAAGGCGCTATATCTTCAACGGCAGCCATGACCGGTTTCAGGATTCTGTCCAAGCCACTTCTGTCCATATCATGAAGGACATGATGAGCCCCCTGACGCAGCGACAGAGATTTATCGCCATGGTCTGCCAGCGCCGTGAGTAACGGCTCCAACGAGTCCTGGCCGATGTTAATTAAGGCCTCAGCCGCCAGCCAGCGTACATCGAACTCGTTATCCTCCAGAGCTTGTACCAGTGCCTCGGCCGCAGCTTTATCACCAATCTGACCGAGAGCCTTGGCGGCCTCCCAGCGTACCCAGTGCCTCTTGTTGGATAACTCCCTGACCAGTGTCTCTACTGCCGTACTCCCCATGTCTACCAGCTTCCGCCGCGCGGTCTGGCATTTTATCACGTCGTCACAGGTGAAATCTGCTACCAAAGATTCGATATCGTTTTTCATAATACGCTATTATATTTGATGTCCGCCGGTAAATCAATTCGTACCTTCCCGGAGTTTGTTATTAACATCAGGACAACCTTATTCCAGCTAGCGGCGCCTGAGTAGATCTAAAGATCGTATAATCCCGGCCAGAATAAATATAAGCCCGGTGACTGTTCCGGCTGCTGCCAGAAAGGAAATTATATGGCGCATGGCATTTGCCGGAAAATCAAAGATGTTGATAAGTATCACAGAGGAATTCGCCAACAACAAAATAGCTATTATCCAGGCAAGAATCAGCAACGGTACGGGAATGAATACCATATTACTCCTTCTCCATAAAAATATTAATTAATTTGGCTTTGTCCTTTTTCTGTGTCTATAATGAGCCATTATAGGCATTGTAAAAGTATAAAGTAAAATGACCACCGTTGCGTTGTTCTATACAAGAGTCAAATATGAGCATCAGCCCGCTTAAAGGAAAGACCTTAGATTTCTGGTCAGCCACAGCCATCGGCATCGGTGGGATGGTAGGAGGCGGGATTTTCGCTGTTCTCGGCCTGGCCGTGCAAATTGCCAACGGAGGTACGCCGCTGGCTTTTCTCATCGCCGGCGTGGTTGCTCTATTGACCGCCTACTCCTACGCCAAATTATCCGTGGCCTATCCTACTCGCGGGGGAACAGTCGAGTTCTTGAATCAGGCGTTCGGCCCCGGTGTTTTCACGGGCGGAATGAATATATTACTCTGGCTTAGCTATATTATTATGCTTTCATTATATGCTTATGCTTTTGGAAGTTATGGTGCCAGTTTTTTCCCTGCTGCATCCCAGGTTCTGTGGCGGCACGTTTTTACCAGCGGGGTAATACTTATATTCACATTTCTAAATATTCTCGGTGCCAGAGTTGTCGGCAGGTCTGAAAATTACATCGTGGCTACTAAAATTCTTATCCTCTTGTTTTTCCTAGTAGTCGGTTTACGGAGTATAGATACACAGAATATCACACCGGCAGCCTGGAGCAGTCCATTGCAGCTGGTCTCTGGGGGCATGGTTATTTTTCTTGCCTACGAAGGATTCGAGCTTATTGCCAACACCGCCGAAAACGTGCGTAATCCACGCCGGACACTGCCCCGGGCTTACTTTACTTCAGTACTGTTTGTTATCGGATTGTATGTTCTGGTTTCTCTGGTAGCAGTGGGCAATTTATCTATAGATAATATCGTAGCCGCCGAGGACTACGCTCTGGCTGAAGCTGCTAGGCCCTTCCTGGGTTCGGCCGGTTTTGCTCTGATTGCCGTTGCCGCCCTTTTATCAACTGCTTCTGCCATCAATGCTACTTTGTATGGAACAACGCGGGTCAGTTATGTGATAGCCAAGGAAGGTGAACTGCCGGAAAGTCTTGATAGAGAGGTCTGGCAACGACCTATCGAAGGACTGCTCATCACGTCAGGATTGACCTTATTGGCAGCTAACCTTTTTAACCTATCCAGTATTTCAACGATGGGGAGTTCGGGATTTCTCCTGATTTTCGCGGCGGTAAACCTGGCAAATTTCCGACTAGCGAAAAAGGAAGATTCGCATAGTTGGATATCCCTTATCGGTGCAGTCATTTGCCTCATAGCCCTGATTATACTGATAATCCAGAGGGCCACCACTTCCCCGGCAGAAATCTTGGTGCTGGTGATAATGGTAGCCGTATCCTTTGTTATCGAAGTGGTTTACCGCAGGTCAACGGGGAGGACAATCCGATCGATGCACAAAACCAGTTAAGCTAGCATGATTTTGTCAATTCTTGCGTGATTTGAAAAGCCAGTTTCGCAATAAGAGCGGTGGAATGATTGTGGTCAGCAAACTCATCGTTACCAGAGCGGCATATGTATCCTGCTGTATCCATCCCTTGGACAGCCCGATAAGGGCAACAATCATAGCTACCTCGCCTCTTGGCATCATGCCGACCCCGATAATAGCCGAGTCCTTCATATTGTAGCCGAATAATCTGGCCGGCACCCCGCAACCGATGATTTTAGTGGCAGCTGCCACGGCGGTCAAAGCCAGTATAAAGATGATAATATGCCCGTTGATAGCATGAACATCGAGTAAGACGCCCAGAGAGATGAAAAAGATAGAAGCGAAGATGATTTTTAGATGCTCCGCTCCCCGGTGGAATATTGCCCCCTGTTTGAGCTCCATGCTGGCGAAGGCTACACCGGCCAGGAAGGAGCCGACCACCGCCGATAGCCCGGCGGCTTCCGCGCCGATACTGTACAAAAAAGCTATCATCATAGCGAAGATGAAAATCGACTGCGGGAACTTCCGGGCTACCCTGGTATCGTCAAACCAGAGCATGACCCGACGCAATAATATTCTTACCGGGAAAGCGCCGATTATCAAAAAGGCCACCGCCTTGCCCAGGCCAGCCAATATCGTCAGGGATTGTAGCGAACCGGTCACCAATTGTTCGGAAACGGTCAGCGCCAGCAGAGCCAGAATATCATCGATAATAGCAGCCCCCATGATAGCGCGTGCTGCCTTGGTCTGGAGCTTGCCCATCTCTTCGAGAACATTGGCAGTAATGGCAATGCTGGTAGCTGTGGCTGCTGTACCAATGAATATTGACGAATTAAAGTCGAAAGAAAAGGCCTCAGCCAGTAGAAATCCAGCTCCCCAGGGGAGAATTATTCCGGCTATAGCAATCACCAGATATCTGGGTTTGGTAATGTCTCTCAACTCGAACTCTAATCCGATGGTAAAAAGTAGGACTACAGCCCCGAGGTGGGCCAGACTGGAAACAAAGTCGGTATAGGTAACTAAACCAAGCAAGCTGGGACCGACAATAACTCCTGCTATGATGATGCCGACAACCGCCGATTGATTAAAACCATAGGCCAGTAGATAACCGGCCAGAGCCACAAACATGAGCAGACTCATCTGGAACTCGACGCTGTTTAAGATATTCTCTGCCATGATGATTTTCCGGTTAGTTTGGTAATATCATATCACACATTTCGTGTTTCTTATTTAGCTCTACTGAATAGAGTTTTACCTTTTCTGCTACAATTTTATAAATTCGCAGGGTAATACCCATAGCGGAAACATTGGGATATTTGTCCAATCATGCGTAAGAAATCTCAGTTACGTTCATTGTTTCTGTTAAGTATACAGTTTTGGCTATAATAATTATATTATTATTTCGTACTCCTTACTTAACGTATTAGGAGATAAAGGTAGTTACTTGATTGATGGGGATTGCCGGCACTAAGGGCGGTTTTCAACAATTTGAGCAAACGGCACGAGCCACCTGATGCCTCTGTAAATCCACTGAGCCCCGGATTCTCGCCTGAGGGCTCCGTCCCTATTGTTGATCCGCAGGTAACCTACCCGCGAAGTACGGGACTCACCACAAGCGTAGCGAGCCCGGATTCGCGACGTGGTGCCCCACACCAAGCCCAGGGGCAGGCGCCAACCAACGGGGGGCGGAGTCGAGTCAGCGTAAGCCCTCGGGGAAAACCGCGATTACTGAAGCGCATGCCAGCTTGACAATAATATCAGTTAGTCATAGATTGTAGTGACTAATTTGGCAAGGGAGGGCCATTCTCCCTTCCATTATTGAAACGTCTCATAGATCTCGTTGCCAGTCTGCTTATAGCGCTGCTCTATAGCACATTATAAAAAAATGAATTACCCGACCATTAAATAAGCCGGGTAATTCACTGGAGCATTAGGGTAGCTAAGCCGAAGATACCCTACTGGGGTATAGGATAACACCTGTAGCTATTAATGTCAACAGCATATCTTGGAATTTATGAACCAGTAAGGTAGAATTGTGGGGTAAAACGTCCTGTGGAGATATGCTCCGTAACGGAGGAAATAATGGCGACCGATAATAAAATCGAGGTGACAAGAGAAGCAATAGTTAAGCGACTCAAGCGGATAGAAGGCCAGGTACGTGGTCTTCAGAAAATGGTTGCTGATGAACGCGAATGTGAAAGCATCGTAACCCAATTGGCGGCAGTTCGCTCAGCCATTGATAGTGTTGGAGCACTGGTACTGAATAACTATATCAAGATTTGCACTCCCAGAGGTAGCAAGACCGATCCCGATGTCTATGAATCTATGGTGCGGGTAGTAGGGGTATGGGGCAGGGTGCACTTAGGCGAATAGATATACCAATCTGACTATAAAATAGCTAGCTACTACCTTTAGATATCTCATCATACCACTTGCTGTAGTGGCTTCTGGCATAGTGTTTGGAGATTTTCCCATCCCACATGGAACGCAGCGATTCTGTCATTCTGGGATGAAGGGAACCGGTATAGATATGTACCAGTAGCATCAGGAAAGCCAGAATAAAGGCAAAATCGTGGACAATAACCATCCACTGGAAAACACCCGGCGACAGAGTATCCTTGAGGAACCACATAAAAATACCGGATACCACAAAGAGAATCCCGGTAGCCAGCACAATAAACTCCCACATCTTCTGTCCGGTATTCACATGACCCTGTGGAATCATTTTCGAATCGTCACCGCCGAAATAATAATCGGGCGCCAGGCGTAGCCATTCTATATCGTCTTTGCCCCAGGTAAGGGTTTCTTTGATGAAACGCAATGACATCTTTGGGTTGATAATGAAATATGCTATCGGCGCCGCGATAAAGATTACCGCGGCGATACGGTGGATAGACCTGGTAAGACCACCCGCGGCCGGAGCTCCCAGGCCGGGAAGAAACAGAATAGCCCCCGTGACCAGCAGTACCAGAAAAGCCGCCGTATGAATCCAGTGAAACCAGACAGTACGCTTCCTGAAACGTTCGACCACTCGTGCTTCTGCCATTACTTCTCTCCCCTTCTCATCCTCATACGGGCGACCAGATAGTTCAATCCAAAGCCTGCTAATACGACAATCGCCAGGCCGGAACCGAGCCATTTGAATATATCACGGACGGTATTAGTAGCTGGCACTTCGGGGTCAACCGGTAGTCCGTATATCTCAGGCGAATCATTGAGGACATACATTACATGCAAACCCTGTAATTCATCAACACCGTAAACCGAAGCCTGGCTATTACTTTGTTGAAGGAAGGCAATCCTTTCTTCAGCCTCGGCTATCAACTCGGTACGCTCTCCATATTTAATGGCGCCGGTGGTGCAGGCGGCAGCACAGGCAGGCTGCTCACCGTTGGTAACCCGGTCATGACAGAAAGTACATTTATTCATGATAGCCACGCCGGTTACTTTGTTGGTTTCCATTTGGGGTACGTCAAAGGGACAGAATTCGGCGCAATAGCCGCATCCGGAGCATTTCTCCTTGTCGTACTGGACAAAACCCATATCGTTATAACTCAAAGCTCCGGTAGGGCATACTTCAACACAGGCGGCATCGGTACAGTGATTACACGCTTTCTTTCGAGAGACCCATTGGTCATCCTTCTTGACCGGGTGCAGCGTTGTCCAGACATCGGGTGAAAGCGCCGGGGGTTGCTCAAGGTCGGGCTCGGCTGTCGCAGGAAGTTTGTTGTATTCCTTACAGGCGGCGTAGCACCACCAGCAGTTTACACACTTGGTAACGTCAATCAGCATGGCCTTGCCTTTACTGGTCTGCGAATTTTTTGCCATAGCCATGGCTGTTGGCGTTAATAGAAGCAGGCCGGTTGCTCCAGCTCCGCCTTTTATGAAATCCCTGCGGCTTATCTCCATAATATACTTACTTCCCTACAGGTTCCGGGAAATCGTCGACAACAACGTCCCGGTTGGCATCTTTCTCCCCAGCCCTGATGTCTTCTTCGGTCAGGAACAAATCGGTATCACCATGACAGGCATCGCAGCTCTCGTTTTGGGGCGTATGCAGCTGGATGTTGTGGGGGGTGGCGTACTTCCATGTCGAGACGGCGTTAAAATCCGGAAGGAGACTTTCCCCATAATAATCACAGGTACCGGTACACGTCGGCACGTGGCGCAGCACCACGTATTTATAAGGTCTTTCCGAAGACCGCAGGGGATTATAGCCGATTTCAAACTGCATCACCGACGGTTCGCTGGTGCGGCAGGGTAGTCCTTCCGGATCAATGGAAACATGGCAGCCGTAGCAGTTCTTGTAGGCTACGGAGTGACACACCTGGCAGGAGAGGTCACTCAGGTGCTGCTCGTGCTGGGGATTGCCTTCGGTGTTTGTCCAGACGTCCAGGTGACAGTCTTCGCACTTGGCTGCATTCGGGTTATCATAACGGGTATCCACCAGCTCCCCGGAGCCGTGAAGCACATCGGTGTGGCAGTCGGTGCAGAGCATCGTCGCCTGGGTCCAGTGGACGTCGGCCGGGATACCCGTGTTATTGCCAAGGTATTCATCGCCGACGCGTGAGCCGTGACAGGCGATACAGTTGTACTGCATGGATGGGGTCTCACGGAATTCGTGGCCGGAAACGAGGCCGCCTTCGAGCTCGTCCGGGCGGCTGACATGACATTGACCGCAGGACGTGTGGCACTCCTGGCAGTGGTTTTCCATCGCGGTTGCCAGCGGCGAACCTTCAGATACATCGCCACCCCTGGCTGCGAGAGCGGACTCAAAGCCGCTCAGAGTGGCATGGAGACTCACATCATGAGCCTGGGCGATATCCTGGTGACAGGTGTTGCAGTTACCCTCGGACGGATCTCTCACCACACCCACGTGCGCCAGCTCTTTATCTTCCTCCTGGCTGTCCCCGCCGTGGCAGATAACGCAGCCCACCTTACCGTGGGTGCTCTGCATGAACTCGGCATCCTTGACGAAGACCTTCTCCCATACCTCCAACGGAGGTAAATCACCGCCTCAGCCTTCGCCCGTGGTCTCTGCTGATGTAGCTTCTTCTTCGGTAACGGCCAGTTCCTGAAGAAGCACTTTATCGGTATGGCAGGTAACGCAATTGCTGACTGCCTCATCGCCAGCGCCAGGTGTAGGTCCTATCAGACCTTTATTGGTGCACCCTATTGTGACTAAGGCAATCAGAACAATTATGACGGGAACTGCTATAACCAGTTTTTTCATTAGCCACTCCGATCTCTAGCTATATTATAGAGTAACTGATGGTTTTTGTCCTGCCCGCCCCGAGAATGACTCTGGACAGGCAGGATTATTATATATTTTTACGGTTCCGTGGCGTAACCCGCGACGCTGGCCGCGTCAAAGCACGCTCCGGCATTAATGGCCGGGTCATCGCTCCAGCCGCACATACCGAATTTCAAACTGTAGGCATCGTAACCCAGCATTTGCAGCAGGGCTGTTGCCTGAGCGGCGGAATGACCGGTCCAACAGTACACATATACCGGGGCGTCAGGATTAAGTTTATCAAGATTATCAACTAGGCTCCCTATTGCTATATTGATAGCACCGGGGATGTGACCTCCGGCATAAAGTTCCGCGCTGCGTATGCTGACGATGGTCATGTCTTCGTCTTCAGCTATCTTCATATTGAGGTCAGCGGCGGTGATATATTTGGGCGAAACAGTCTTGGCAGCGGCCAGAATAATTTCAGCATCGTCGCTGGAAGCCGTGTTGTTCAGCACGGGCATACTATAGGAACCCCCGGCATTGGCGGTGGTTTCGGTACTGAAGCTACCCTGGTCTGTCTCCGGGTTAAAGCGGGTTATATAAATAGCCGGGTCATCTGACCAACTGGACATGCCGTTTCGTAGATTCTCGACATCGTAACCCAGGACGCCCAGTACGGCGGCCCCGAATGAGGCCGATTGCCCGGTGTAGCAGTATAACAGGATTTCCTTGTCCTTGGGGAGCGTCGTCAGGTCACTGAATTTCATGTTGACGGCACCGGGGATATGCCCCTTGGCATAATCTTCGGCACTGCGGAGGCTGACGATATATGGGGCATCACCCTCGGCAATCTGCATGTGTAAATCGGATGCCGTAACATTCGGAGCCATGTGAGTCAGGTAGTCGGCAACAGCAGCTTCAACTACCTCAAATTCTGCTACCTCGACTACCGTCGTCGTGGTCGAGGTTGGTGGCGATGTAGTTGCTGTCGTGGTTTCTTCTCCTCCACCGCAGGCGGAAAGCAGCGGCATCGACAGCAGCGATGCCAGCAATATTATTATCGTGCCTAAAGTTAACCATAGTCTTAAACGCATCTGTAATCCTCCATGTTTGATTTTGGTATTATTTGATTATGTGCACACCGGCTTAAAGTACTGTCAGATTGAATCATGTAGCTGCCAGATAATACCAGTGGATAGAAAGGGAAATAGTTGAAGATAGAAATAGTGTTAGTACCGTAAAATCTTGTTTTAACACTGCAGAGCATTCCAGCTTGAATGATACCATACTGGGGTAGCCTAAGTCAACATCTCTTTTGTTTGACAGGCTAAATATTTCCAGAGTAGACTTGAAATTGGGTTACTCATTCAAAAGATTCCATTAATATGAAGAAGAAATATGTAATCGGCGGCGTGATAGTATTAGCGGCTGTAATATATCTGCTGGTTTTAATCATCAATAACTCTACCAGCTACTATCTGGGGGTAAGCGAATTCTACGATAGAATTGACCAATTTGAAGATACAAATTTGAGAATAGCTGGTACAATAGCAGATAATTCAATTGAATGGAATGCCGAAAAACTCGAACTCAGCTTCACCGTTACCGAGGGTGGGGGAAATATGCCGGTTATTTATAACGGGAGTCAGCCTAACGGATTCAAAGCGGGGTCCAATCTGTTGGTGGAAGGGAAATACGGCTCCGACGGCGTTTTCCGGGCAACCCAGATTATCATGAAATGCTCGTCCAAGTACGAAGCTCTGTTAGAATGAGTTAAATGATAGAAATCGGACGTATTGCCTTAATTATTATCCTCCCTGTTGCCGTATTTTCGATAATAGCCTCCATAATTGGTGCCCGGGCAGAATCCGAGCGCCTGTATAAAAGCGCCCGGTACGGTATCCTTGGTATATTCGGACTTTACACGCTGGCGCTAGCCCTGATTTTGTACGCGTTTTTTACCCATGATTTCGGTGTTAAGATTGTAGCGGAACATTCCAGCCGCGACCTTCCCGCTTTATATTCATTAAGCGCTCTTTACGCCGATAAAGCGGGCTCGATGTTCTTGTGGGGATGGCTGATATCCCTATTTTCAGCCCTGCTGGTCTGGCAGACCGGGAAAGCTGACCGACGCGTTATTTCTTACGCGATTGCTATTCTGGCCATTATCCAGGCATTCTTTATAGTCCTGGTAGTGCTGGTGGCTAATATCTTTGCACCGCAGACTTCCCCCGTCTTTGATGGTTTCGGTTTGAATCCTTTACTACAGAACTTCGGCATGCTGGTACATCCTCCGCTTCTCTACCTGGGATTTGCCGGCTTTGCCGTCGTGTTTGCCCTGGTCATGGCGGCGGTTATCAACCGCAGTCCGGATATATGGCGAGATAACCTTATGCGACGCTGGGCAATCTTTGCCTGGTGCGTCCTGGGTATTGGCAACATCGTCGGTATGTGGTGGTCGTACAATGAGCTGGGCTGGGGGGGCTACTGGGCCTGGGACCCCGTGGAGAACGCCGGGCTGATGCCCTGGCTGCTGGGGACGGCTTTTATTCACTCGATGGCAATGGGCAGGCAGAGGAATTACCTGAATAAATGGGGCTTATACCTGGTATTGTTTACGTTTGTTTTTACTCTGCTCAGTCCCTTCATCACCCACGGCGGTATCGAGTCTCCCCTGCACGGATTTTACGGTTCAACCTTTCCGCCTTACATTCTAACTGCGATGATAGTGGTGATTATCGGCTCATCGATATTGCTGTATATACGCCGTCGGGATTTCAAGGGTGAAGAAAGAAAGCCCTCCCTGATATCCAGGGAAGTCGCTTTTCTTGTTACCAATATCATCTTGGTGGTACTGGTAATTATTATTCTCATCGGAACGGTATTGCCGAGAATAGTCGAGGCGCTGGGAGGTACCGGGATAGCTTTAGAACGCAGTTATTTTGACACTGCCTGCGGGCCGATAATGCTCCTTCTCGTATTTCTTATGGGAGTCTGCCCTCTACTCGGCTGGGGTAAATCGACGTGGCAGTCCTCAAGGCGTAATATTATTATATTCTTCCTGGCTGGCGCTGTTATCTCCGGGGCTATTCTCATTTCCGGAGTAGGTAACTGGTACATTGCCGTGGTGATACTATGCGGCTTGCCGTTATTGGTAATTTTCCGGGAGTGGTACCGGGGGACCTTAGCCCGGCACCGCGGCAAGGCGGAAAATTTTATAAAGGCATTCTTTTCGCTTCTCGGTGCCAACCGGGCGCGGTACGGCGGCTTTCTCGTCCATATCGGAATTGTTCTCCTGGCTCTCGGCATCATCGCATCATCCTTCTACAACATCGAGAAAACCGTGACGCTTGATATCGGTGAGTCAGTAAGTGCCGGAAAATACGAGTTATCTTACGATGAACTGGTATTCAAACAGGACAGCGCTAAGATAAGCGCGGTTGCCACAATGACGGTAAGCAGGAACGGCAGTCCGGTGGGGATGATGCATCCCAGCTACGCTTACTGGTTCAGCCATGATAATTTCTTTGCCGAGGTGGCCGTACGCACTACGGCGGCAGAGGACCTATTTATTTCCCTGGTCTGGACTGATTTTGACCCGGATGATAAATCGGCAACATTCCGGGTGCTGGTGAATCCTATGATTGTCTGGATATGGGTGGGGGGTGCATTCTTCCTGATAGGTGGTGCCGTATCTTTCTCCTTCAGGGAGAAGCAGCTTTCCGGAGGTAAAGAGTAGGCTATGCGTCGTTTTATAATATTATTTATTATTATTTTTCTTCTCACGGGAGTACCGACGTTTGCTTTCGCCCAAGAACCGGCCGAAGGCATAATCAGCGGCCAGGTGTTTAATGGCACCGAAGGCGGCGGCAGCGTGGCGGGAGTTGAGGTTACCCTGCTTACCTACGTTAATGATGCGCTGACGGATACAACAACCATCAGCACGGATGATGAAGGTAGTTTTCAGTTCGATGGCATTAACCTGGAATATGAATATTTGGTTGCCGCCAGCTACATGGATGTTGATTACTACTATCCGGTTGAGTTTGAGCCGGAAGCGGCGACGGCCTATGTGGAAGTGTGGGTTTGTGATGCGACCGATAGCGACGATTTAATAAGGAGCGGGCTGACCCGTAAAATAGTGGATATCGAGGAGGAAACCCTTAAGATAACCGAAATCCACTGGCTGGTTAACGACGGAGATAAAACATACGTAAGGGCGGATGGTGTGCTGGATTTTACGCTGCCGGAGGGGGCCTTCGAATTTGAAGCTCCCGAGCAACTGGTGATTGATTTCCAGCTTATGGAAGGCAATACGGTCACCTATCTGGTGCCGTTCCCTCCCGGTGAGCGACAGCTCGCCTACGCTTATCGTATGCCAAAACCGGATACTGCGGAGTTTACCGTTCCTCTTACGGTCGATTACCCTACCAATAGCCTGGAGATTCTAATAAGAGGAGAGGATATCGAAGCGGCGGTTACCCAGCTGGCACCGACCGAGCCGCTGGTCACTGATTCCGGCGAGTCCTATCTCCGCTTTCAGGGAACGAATCTCCCGCGTAACTCGGTTATCAATCTCCAGCTTTCTGATTTGTCCAGAGGCAGCGGTTTCCCTCTTTATATATTGTGGATAATCATCGCGGTGGTCGTTGTCGGCATAGCCATTTACCTGATACGAAGGAAGAAGAGAGCCGGTGGTAATGAACAGGGATAAGCCAGCATCCTCGACCCGGTCTATCGAGGTTTGGGGACTGGAAAAATCCTTCGGTGAACACCGTGCCCTCCGGGGCATTGACCTTGAGGTAAATCGGGGAGAGTGCCTGGTTGTCTTCGGCCCTAACGGTGCCGGTAAAACAACACTCCTTAAAATTCTGTCCACATTACTAAAGCCATCGGCTGGTAACGTGTTTCTGGATGGAATTGATATCCGGAACAATTCGGTGCAAATCCGGCGCATGATAAGTCTGGTCAGTCACCAGACATTTCTTTATGACGACCTCACCATTTTCGAAAATCTTAAATTCTACGGTAAAATGTACGACATTGCGGATTTGGAACAGCGAGTCCGGGAAGTGACTGCCTGGGCGCAGCTTGAATCCCGTCTCTACGACAGGGTAGGCACGCTTTCCCGGGGCCTGCAGCAGAGGGCTTCCCTGGCCCGCGCCGTCCTCCATAATCCTTCATTCCTGTTCCTCGATGAGCCGGAAGTCGGTCTTGACCCGCATGCCGGTGCTATGGTAAGCGATGTTATGAGTAATGATGATTCCGGCAGTCGGACGGTGTTGATAACCACCCATAACCTGGAGCGAGGGCTGGAACTGGGCGATAGAATCGTGATAATTGACCGGGGTAAAATCGTTTACCAGGCATCCGGACAGGAATTGACGGGGGTGGATTTCCGGCAAATTTATGACCGTTGCACCAAACCAAACAGATGAATAAAGCGTTTATCAAAATATTCGCCATTTTCTGGAAGGATTTACTCAATGAGCTCCGAACCAAGGAGATAATCGTTTCCGTGCTTGTTTTTGTCCTGCTGGTAGTGGTAATTTTCAACTTTGCCTTTGATACGGGAATTGACCAGAACGATACGGTAGCCTCAGGTATTTTATGGGTGGCTTTAACCTTCGGGGGAGTTATCGGCCTTAACCGTACCTTCGCCGTAGAGAAGGAGAACTCTCGCCTGGAGGGCTTAATGCTCTGTCCCGTAGACCGCGCCGTTATCTACTGGGGAAAGCTGGCGGGTATTTTTACCTTTATGCTGGTAATAGCTGTGGTGATAACGCCGATATTTTTAGCCCTTTTTAACCTGCCTGTATTTCTACCGAGGCTTGCTCTTATTATCATACTGGCTCTTCTGGGATTTTCAGCCGTGGGGACGCTTTTTTCGGCTTTAGCCGTAAATACCCGGTCCAGGGATATCATGCTGCCTGTCCTTTTTCTACCTGTGGTGGTGCCGGTGATTGTTTCCGCCGTCAAGGCAACCGGTCCGGTACTGGCAGGCATGCCTTGGGGAGAAATTTCAACATGGCTGCAAATATTGGTAGCCTTTGATATTATTTATCTGGTAGTAGCGACGCTTGTCTTTGAATTTGTGGTCGAGGAGTAACCAATCGTGCTATTGGAGTTGAAGCAGTATGAACGGTAATCACGCCCTGAGAAACGGCATATTGTGGGGACTGGGATTCGCCCTGATGGTGGCGGCGCTCTGCATGGTCTTCGTCTACGTACCCACGGAGAAAAATTCCGGCATTGTGCAGCGTATATTCTATTTCCACGTACCCGTCGCCTGGGTCAGCTTTCTGGCGTTTTTTATTACTTTTATCGCCAGTATTCTCTACCTCTGGAAGCGAAACGTAAAGTGGGATGCCATTGCCAGCGCATCGGCGGAGATTGGCGTTATCTTCACTACGCTGGTCCTGATTACCGGGCCGATATGGGCGAAACCGGCCTGGGGTATCTGGTGGACCTGGGATGCCCGTCTCACGACATCGCTGGTGCTCTGGCTGATATACATCGGGTATCTTCTGGTACACAGTCTTGCCACCGACTCCGCCCGTGGTGCCCGGTACAGCGCGGTGATAGGCATTGTGGGGTTCATCGATGTTCCCATTGTTTTCTTTACGGTAAACCTGTGGCGGACACAGCACCCGACTACCATTATCTTCGAAGGTGGCCTTACCACTTCCATGCTCATAACGTTGCTGGTCTGCCTGGCCGCTTTTACGCTACTATACATTCTCCTGGTTATACAGAGTGCCAGCCTGAAAGCACTCGAGACCGATGTAAAACATCTTAAGAATATTCAGAGCGAGTAGGAGGATATTCAAATGGAAAATGCGGGTTATCTTCTGGCTGCTTATACAGTGATATGGGCGGTTGTTTTCGGTTACATCTTGTTTATGCAGCGGAAGCAGAGAAAGCTACGGCGGCAAATCGACCTGCTGCGGGAGACTGTGGATAAATCAAACACGGATAATTAAAAACAGCCTTTCATTCTTTTGGAATGAACAATTAGAGACCAGAAATTTAAATGTAATGTGTATCTACCATTAAGGAAACCCGCATAGGTACCAAATAGCTGAAACAAGTGCCTGAAACCAACGATTTTATATTGTATTTCTACTCCTTGAAAGCTGGCTGACATTTTCTTCTATTTGGTCTATACAATCGAGCTAACAGGTATTGACTCTTCACCGACTATATGTTAACATTATTATGAGCATATGCTCATAACTCAGGAAGGATTTGTTGGATAAATGCCCCGACCGCAAAAATGCAGAAGAGTAGCCTACCTGCCGGAGGTAACCTATTTCAAGCCGGCCGGAATACCATTAGGGGCTCTGGAGGAAGTGGTCCTGTCAGTAGAAGAGGCTGAAGCTCTCCGACTCAAGGACATAGAAGGGCTGGAGCAGGGAGAAGGCGCCGAGAAGATGAATATATCGCGGCCAACCTTCCAGCGGGTACTGGCATCCGCCCGTCAAAAGATAGCTGATGCTATTCTCAACGGTAAAGCGGTGAACATTAAAGGGGGGAATTTCGAGATGGCTTTTCACCGGTTCCGCTGCCGACAAGGGCATGAATGGGACCTGGCAACACCCGCTGGCGCTGTGCCCGAATACTGTCCGACCTGCAGTACATCGGATGTACAGGCGGTGCCTTTGACAGAATTCGGACATGGAAGGAGGGGTTGGGGTAAGCACCGCGGGCGTAGTGTATAACACCTGCGTTCCAGGGTTTAAGGATAGCTGATGAAAATAATCAATGACATTCTTGCTACTTTAGACTTCCAAGCCCCGTTGCGGGATATCCGACAGGGTCCTTTTCAAACGGCGGTATTAACCCGGCAATGCGGCCTGGCGTCAACACCCCACAACCCCGGTCCTCACCATGATAAAAGCCCCGTAAAAAACGCCGGGCTTTTACTCGACGAGAATCCGGAAAGCCTGTCGCGTCTGGCTCTTTCATCGAGTGAAGCCGAGGCAGCCATAGGCATGGCTGCTATCAACTCCCTCATCGAGGTCGATGAAAGCTGTTGTGAAGAGCTCAATGCCGCCGAGTTGCTTATGACCAGGGGAGACGGAAAGAGGGTAGTAGTGGTCGGGCACTTTCCCTTCGTATCCCGTCTCCGCACCGTGGCAGGCGAGCTCTCCGTTATCGAGAAGAATCCCCGGGAAGGTGACCTGAGCGAAGCTGAAGCTGAAAATCTCCTTCCCCGGGCCGATGTCATCGGCATTACCGGTACCGCTTTTACCAACCATACTATCGAAAACCTGCTTAACCTCTGCCATTCCGGGATGTATGTCGTCGTCCTCGGGGGAACGGCGCCGCTTTCGCCCGTTCTCTTCGATTACGGTATTGACGCTGTCGCGGGAACACTGGTAACCGACCCGGAAGCTGTCCTGAGAAGTGTCAGTCAGGGAGCGACTTACCGGCAAATCAAAGGTGTCCGACGGCTCACCATGAAGAAAGGGGGCAGGTAATTTGCTTTCAAAGCCGACCCGCCGTACCTTGCTGGCGGTAATTATCCCGGTGCTTTTGGCAGCGTTGCTGAGCCCGGCTGTTTCCTGCTCCGGAGAACCTTCGGCGTTAAGTGTCTTTGCCGCTGCCGGGGCCAAACCGGCCATTGACGAAATTTGCCGGCAGTTCCAGGACGCTTGCGGTATCAGGGTCGAGGTCACCTACGGCG
Organism: uncultured Dehalococcoidaceae bacterium; assembly: GCA_964503235.1. Taxonomy (GTDB): domain Bacteria; phylum Chloroflexota; class Dehalococcoidia; order Dehalococcoidales; family RBG-16-60-22; genus W425. The sequence continues at coordinate 16,323 of CAZCZJ010000007.1, forward strand.
GCGGGGGCGAGGTCCTCTCTCAAATGACGCTGGCGAAAAGCGGTGATTTATATATTGCTCCCGAGCAGAGTTTCATGGAGAAAGCTGTGGAAATACAGGCTATCGACCCGGATACGGTCGTGAGCGTGGCTTACATGATTCCGGTCATCACCGTACCGAAAGGTAATCCAGTAAATATCCAGACCCTGGCTGATTTGGCCCGACCGGGCATTGAGGTAGCTGTCACCCGCCCGGAAACAACCCTGCTGGGCAAGTACGCCCCGGAAATCTTCGCCAAAGCGGGACTTTCTGAAGAAATCGGAAATAATATCGTTACTGAAGCCGCCCGCCCCGACAATCTGCTGACGATGCTGATAATGGGGCAGGTTGATGCCGGTATCCTCTGGCACTTCTACGCGACTCAAAATACAGACAAGATTGAGAATATCTATCTCCTTCCGGAGCAGCTTACCGGCATAGGCGAGATGCAGATAGCGGTTACCACCTACTGTCGTGATACAGACGCCGCCCGGGAGTTCATCAATTTTATAACATCAGCCGAGGGCAAAGCCGTTTTCGAACAGCTAGGGTACCTCGTTAATGCCGAGGACGTAAAGGAATACTGGCAATGAAACCTACCATCGAAGAAGTTAAAGAAAAATTCAGGAAAATCGTCACCGAACATAATCTCGGAAGCGAGCCGGTAGAGGTTACCGTTGGTACGCTGACGGCTAAACAGGCTATCGGCAGTCCTTCACGGCAGGACTTTCCCCTGCTGGAAGGCCGGGAGGTTATGATTGAGGCACGGTTCAAAGGCAGTTACGGTCAGGCGTTCACGGACAGGCCCAATGAATTTATAGGGTCTCTTAATGACGTCCTGAATCTGGCTCTGGACTCCAGCGACAGCCGCGCTATATTCGATACTACCCTCAATGCGGTCATGGCGTACCTCGATATGGTCACCGGTGTCCGGCACTGCCGTGACGAGGAACCGGAGAAATGTGCCGTTGAGATGACGCAATATTTACTGGAAAAATATGGCAGAGTAAAGGTCGGCATGATAGGCTACCAACCGGCTATCCTGGAAAACCTGGTAACGGTGCTGGGCGCGGACAATGTCCGCTGCACTGACCTGAACCCGAAGAATGCAGGCACGAAGAAATTCGGCGCTGAAATCTGGGATGGCAGAACCGATACCGAAAGGCTCATCGAATGGTGCGATATTGTGCTGGCTACCAGCAGCACCATCGTCAATGCTACTTATGATGGTATCAAAACGCTGGCGGATACTCATGGGAAGAAATTAATCATCTTTGGTATAACCGGGGCCGGAGTTGCCGCCCTGCTCGGGCTGGAAAGATTGTGTTTCCAGCCGCATTGACTATGTGAAAGGAGGTGAGAGACAATGCCAGGATTTGACAGGACAGGTCCTCGTGGTATGGGCCCCATGACCGGTGGCGGTCGGGGCTTATGCAATCCGCGGGGCGTCGGGATGGGTGGATACCGCGGTTTTGGAATGGGTTTTCGCGGTTTTTCTCCCCCGTGGCCTTATGTCGGCCTCGGTCGCGGCGACTACGCCCGCGGCGTGTACCCCGGATTCTACGGTACGCCGGCGTACCCTTATCCCGGCCAAAGCCAGGATATTGAAGACCTGAAAAGCCAGGCAGAGGCCATGAGGGAGCAGCTGGCGCAGGTCGAAGAAAGAATCAAGCAAATGAGCAGCGATTCGTAATACCTGCTTCAGCCGAATATACAAAGGAGAGGAGAAGCTTATGAAAATAGCCGTATCGGCTACAGCACCGGACCTGAGTGCTCAGGTTGACCCGCGTTTTGGTCGCTGCCGGTATTTTGTTATCGTCGACCCCGACTCCATGGAGTTTGAAAGCATCGAGAACTCCAGTGCTTCGGCTGGCGGCGGCGCCGGTATTGCTGCCGCTCAGCTTATCGTCGGTAAAGAGGTAGCAGCGGTACTGACCGGCAACTGCGGACCCAATGCTTTCAGTGTTCTGGAAGCTGCGGGAATTAAGGTGATGACCGGTGTTTCCGGCACCGTACAGGAAGCTATGGCAAGCTATAAAGCGGGAAAGTACAATGCCATTTCACAGGCTAACGTATCCCCCCACTCGGGGATGGGACGAAAGTAAATAAAAGATTATTAATAATCGAAATATCGGAGGTGTTATTATGCCAAGAGGAGATGGAACGGGGCCTCCTACAGGAGGCGGGCAGAGGGGTGGCAGGATGGGCGGCAACCGCCCCGGTGCCGGACCCAGTGGTAACTGTGTCTGCCCGAGCTGCGGTGAGAAGGTATCCCATCCGCGGGGCACTCCCTGTTACAACATGAGCTGCCCCAAGTGCGGCACGAAAATGACGAGAGAATAATATGATAATAGCCGTTGCCAGCGGCAAAGGTGGTACCGGGAAAACCCTGATAGCCACCAGTCTAGCCATATCACTGAAAAAACGGGTTCAGGTACAGCTGCTGGACTGCGATGTCGAGGAGCCGAACGACCATATCTTTATAAAACCGGCTATCGACAAGACGGAAACGGTCGGCATACCCGTACCCGTTGTCGACGAGGCTAAATGTACCCGATGCGGTCGGTGCGCCGAGGTCTGCGCCTATAACGCCATCGCGGTTCTCGGTGAATACGTACTGACATTCCCCCAGCTCTGCCACGGCTGCGGGGCCTGCAGCTATCTCTGCCCCGAAAAGGCGATAACCGAAGAAAACAGGGAAATGGGGATTATCGAATCGGGCGGAGCGGATGGTATTGCCTTCGTGCAGGGCAGGCTCACCGTGGGCGAAGCCATGGCCCCTCCCGTTATCAGGAAAGTGAAGGAGAAAACAAATAATAGCGGTATAGTTATTATCGACGCCCCGCCCGGCACGTCCTGCCCGGTGGTGGAATCGGTCAAAGGCAGCGATTTCTGCCTGCTGGCTACCGAACCAACGCCGTTCGGCCTGAACGACCTTAAGCTGGCGGTAGCAACGATGCGGGAACTGGATATACCCTGTGGGGTGGTGCTCAACCGGGCGGGTAACGGTGATGAAACTATAACCGACTACTGCCGGTCGGAGAGTATTCCCGTCCTGATGACCGTCCCCCTGGACATGGATATCGCCCGCCTTTACTCACGCGGTATTACACTGGCGGAAGGATTACCGGAATGGCAGGAGAAATTTGCCGGGCTTTTCGAAAAAATCAAGGAGATTGTGGATGAAAGAAGTAGTTGTCCTGAGCGGTAAGGGGGGCACCGGCAAGACGAGTATCGTCGGTGCTTTTGCCTTCCTGGCGGAAAACAAGGTTTTGGTCGACTGCGACGTCGATGCCGCCGACCTTCACCTGCTCCTTCAACCGGAACATGGCGAAGAGCACGAGTTCTGGAGCGGTCAGACCGCTGTCATTGACGAGACGAAGTGCACCCATTGTGGCCTGTGCGAGCAACTCTGCCGTTTTGATGCTATTCACAATCTGGTAGTCGATGCCGCTTCCTGCGAGGGCTGCGGCTTCTGCGCTAACACTTGCCCCGCCGAAGCCATCACTATGCAGGACAACCTGGCCGGGCACTGGTTTGTCTCCGGGACGAAGTATGGGACACTGGTTCATGCCCGTCTCGGCATCGCCCAGGAAAACTCCGGCAAGCTGGTAGCCACGGTGCGACAGCAGGCGAAGAAAATCGCCGAGGAAAGCGGCGTTGAATTAATCATCAGCGACGGCCCGCCCGGCATTGGCTGCCCGGTAATTTCCTCTTTATCCGGCACGGATTTAGCACTCCTGGTAACCGAACCGACGCTTTCCGGGCAACATGACCTGGAGCGAGTTATCGGAGTCTGCCGGCATTTCAACGTTCCGGTTATGGTTTGTATTAATAAATGTGATATTAATGAGGACAATACCCGCAAGATACAAGACTATTGCCAGCGTCAGGGTATGGACATCGCGGCGAAAATACCCTACGATAGTATGGTAACCGAAGCGATGATTCATGGTAAAACCGTTACGGAATACCACCCCAACGGCGCGGCGCAACATATAGAAAAGCTATGGGATAGAATTGCTGGTCGTTTAGCCGGTTAAAACGGGAGGAACAAGTGAACGATTTAATTAAAGAATTTATGGAGCAAAAGAAGTTTGCCGTCGTCGGGGCTACCGATAACACCGAAAAATACGGCCACCAGATACTTGAAAACCTTAAAAAGCGAGATTATGAGGTCTATCCGGTAAATCCCAGGCTGAAGACCATTGAAGGCATGAAATGCTATGCCACGCTTTCCGACTTACCGGTGAAAGTTGACGTGGTGGACTTTGTCGTACCTCCATCAGCCACCGAGACTATCCTTAAAGAATGTGTGGAACTGGGACTCAGCCGTATCTGGCTGCAGCCCGGCTCGGAAAGTGAAGCCGCTATCAGTTTCTGCCGGGAAAATAATCTCAAAGTAGTGCATGATGTTTGTGTCATGATGAATTGAACGGGGGAATAAACACGTGGAATCGTATGAACTTGAGCCGAGATATTCGACCAATGAAATACCGGGTAGATGCATAAAATGCCTCGGTGAGCAGGAATTAAATAGCTGTCTGATGCAGCTACTCCGGGAAGAGGGAATCGATGAAGCTGTTCAGAAGAAGTACGAAGCCCTGGTAACTTTTCTCCAGTCACCCGAATCGAAACACCTGCGTGATGAATCGGAAAAATATCTCGCTGAAGGTAAAAGAGTAACGGTTACCATCGGGTCTAAAAACGGAAAGCCTGTATACGGGCTAAAAATAGAATAAATAATCTGGAGGAATTAAATGAAATATGCAATACCGGTAGTAGGCGGTACAATGTCACCGCACTTTGGGCATTGTGAACAATTCGCCTTCTTCGATGTCGATGAACAGAAGAAGGAAATCACCCACAAAGAGTTCATCGCATCCCCCGAACACCAGCCCGGGCTTCTACCCGTCTGGCTGGCGCAGAAAGGGGCCGAGGTGGTTATCGTTGGCGGCATGGGGCCGCGTGCCGTAGACCTGCTGGAGCAACACGGAATTAGCGTCGTGCTTGGCGCTATGGAAAGCGACCCCGAGCGGGCGGTTCTCAGTTATTTAGGCGGTGCTCTTGCAACCGGGGACAATGTCTGCGACCACGGTTAGGTCGAAGGGCGCTCATTAGCCTGTGAATATTGAGAGGAGCAAGATGACGACCGAGGAACAGATTAGAGAAAGCCTTGATAATATACTCATCCCGGGAGTAATGCGCAGTCTGGTGAAAATGAACCTGGTGCGTGATATCGGCATCAGCGATGGCAAAGCTGGAATTACCCTATCTTCCACGGCGCTGGCTCCCGAGATACAGAGTAACCTGACGGATAGCATCAAGAAAGCGGTTAATAAAATAGGCGATATCAGCGAAGTCAACGTGGAATTCGCCGATGGTAAAGCGAAAGATATCAATCAGGTTGAGCGGGTTATCGCTGTCATGAGCGGCAAGGGTGGCGTCGGTAAGTCCCTGATTACCTGCCTGCTGGCAGTAGCTCTGCACCGTCAGGGAAAAGAGGTAGGCATCCTGGATGCTGATATCACCGGCCCGAGCATTCCCAAAATGCTCGGTGTAAGCGGACGGCTCATGGGTACCGAGAGCGGCATAATGCCGGTGCCTTCACGCTCGGGCATCGAGGTGATGTCCATTAACCTCCTGCTTCCCAATGAAGATGAAGCCGTTATCTGGCGCGGACCTCTTATCGGACGGACGATAACCCAGTTCTGGGAGGACGTGCTCTGGGGACAGCTGGACTACCTGCTGGTAGACCTTCCCCCCGGAACCGCCGACGCTCCACTCACGGTAATGCAGAGCCTGCCTGTCTCCGGGGTGATTATCGTTTTTACTCCCCAGGACCTGACCAACATGGTCGTCAGGAAGGCCGTGAAAATGGCTCAGCGAATGGAGAAACCCATTTTGGGAGTAGTCGAGAATATGAGCTATTTCTACCTGCCGGAGATTGATAAAAGGATGGAAATATTCGGAAAAAGCCGCGGCCAGGAGATGGCGCAGGCTGCCAAAGCCCCGCTCATAGCCCAGCTTCCTTTAGACCCTGAGCTGGCAAAGCTCTGCGACGAGGGTAATATCGAACGCTACCACAGCGATATTATCAAAACCCTGGGAGATGCGATATCCGGGAAAACCGCGTAAATTATCTAATTGGGGATTGGGACATGGAATGGACGAGGACTAAAGAAATTTGGGTAATGACCGTCCTCACTTTACTGTGCATCGCCTGTTTTCCCGCTAATCCCCTGGTATTAAGCGGCGCTCTGGAAACCGAATACTACCTGCCTTCGTTCATCATCGGCTGGATAGTCTGGGCTGTCGGTATGGTGCTGGTAATGGCACCCATTATTATGTTCCCGCGTCGCGGCGGCGTGGCCAAGGGAAAATCATTCGTCCACACCTCCAAGCTGGTAGATACCGGAATTTACTCGGTCGTCAGGCACCCGCAATATCTGGGCGGTATCCTGGCCCTTTTTCTGACCACCCTCCTTCTTTATCCCCACTGGCTGTTCGTCGTGCTGGGTATTCCGGGAGCTCTTATTTTATATTTCAGCACGATATGGGAAGAGAAAAGGCTGATACAACAATTCGGCGATAATTATGTGTCGTACATGAAAAGGGTACCCCGGATGAATATTGTCCTGGGCATTATCCGGCGGTGGCGACAAACTAGATGATTCGAAGAATCTTTTCAGGTCCGATAGACTGAATTGAATCTCTAGCCTAAAGCTGTGGAATAAGTCAACTAGGGGGAGCCAGTTTTTCTATCTTTCCACTTTCGATTACCACCAAATGATGTTATTAGTTGCCTTTTAGTGTATAATAGTATCCAAACATTGAATAGTATATTTAGGAGTACAAATTGGCTGAGCAATCCGAGCAGCAGCAGTTTGCGGTATTAATTGACGGCGACAACGCCCAGGCGTCTCTACTGCCCCAGATTCTGGCGGAAGTTAGCAAGTTCGGGCAGATAACCATCAAGAGGATATACGGTGACTGGACCACCACCAACATGAACAGCTGGAAGTTATACCTGCAAAAGCATGCCATCCAGCCCATGCAGCAGTTCCGGTACACCACCGGCAAGAACGCCACGGACAGCGCCCTGATTATCGATGCCATGGATTTATTACACGGCAATAATGTCGGCGGTTTCTGCATCGTTTCCAGCGATAGCGACTACACCCGCCTGGCTACCAGGATTACCGAGGAAGGACTCTTTGTTATCGGCGTCGGCGAGAAAAAGACCCCGGAAGCTTTCACCAATGCTTGTAACCAGTTTATCTACTCCGAAAACCTGGCTCCACCCAAAGAACCCAAGAGGCGAGTTAAAAGAAGGCGAAAAAAAGAAGAGAAACCCGATGTTCCCGATCCGCTTCCCCTACTGCTCGAGGGTTTCGAGCTAGCCGCCAAGGAAGATGAATGGGTTCACCTGGCAGCTCTGGGAAGCGCCCTGCGCAAGTTATATCCGGCTTTCGATGCCCGGACGTACAATCACCAGAAACTACAGTCGTTGATAGAGGACTACCCGGATATCTTTGCGCTGAAACGTGACGATTCCAAGACACCGCCGGTATCCTACGTGGCGTTAGCCACTACGGTTAAAAAGAAGTAATCCGAGGAATTCTATAAACTACAGCTCCTATTTAACAAGACCTTTGGAAAACAGCAGTTCCGCCGTCAATATCGACCCTCCGGCCGCACCGCGAACCGTGTTGTGATGGAGACCGACAAAGCGGTAGTCGAAGACATTACATTCTCTCAGTCTGCCTACCGTTACCGCCATCCCGTTACCGGCATCCCTGTCCTGGCGGGGCTGGGGGCGGTCTATTTCATCGCGGTAGATAATCGGCGGCAGCGGCGCCGAAGGTAATTTCAACTCCTGCGGCAGTCCCGAGAATTTCCGCCAGACATTTATCACCTCTTCTATCTCCGGCTTCTTACTGGCAAATTTCAGGCTGACGCAGGCGGTATGCCCGTCAGAAACGGCCACGCGATTGCAGTGAGCGGATATTTTTATACTCTCGTCAGGTATTATCCGGCCATCCTGCACTTTGCCGAGGATTTTAGCCGGTTCCACTTCGGACTTTTCTTCTTCACCGGGAATATAGGGCACGATGTTATCTATCAAATCGATTGAAGCCGGACCGGGATAACCGGCACCGGACACTGCCTGCAGCGTGGTAACTATCATACTCTCGACGGGATAACCGCCCTTTAATAAAGCATAGAGAGGCAACATATAGCTCTGGATGCTGCAATTAGGCTTGACGACGATGAATCCCTGGCTCCAGCCGCGGCGTTTCTGCTGCTCCGGAATAACATCAAGGTGAGCATGGTTAATTTCCGGGACCAATACCGGAACATCCTCGGTATGACGGTGGGCCGAGTTATTGGAAACAACGGCCAGGCCCTGTGCCGCGTACTCCTCTTCCAGGTTCATAATCGACTGCCTGTCCATCTCGACGGCCGAGAATACCAGACGGCACTTCCCGACAGCTTTAGATACGACAGCAGCGTCCTCGACCACCATTTCGCGGAACGCCTCCGGTATGTCCTGGTCCATATGCCACCGGCCGGATACAGCATCGACGTATCTCTTGCCAGCGGAACGCGGCGATGCCGCCAGATAGGCAACCTCGAACCAGGGATGCCCGGCAAGAAGCCGCAAGTAATTCTGACCGACCATGCCGGTAGCCCCGATGATACCCACCTTCAGTTTCTTTTCCATCTATTCCACTTCCCTCGAACGAGTGTTTCTACGTAGGAAATTATAGCACAGCTGAAACGCTTTACTCACCCTCCCAGCGATATATTTTCTTCTTATCTTTCAGTTTCTCCACGCCGCAGGGAGCGATTAGTTGTTCATTCACTCTTTATCACCTCGGTGTGTTTATTCATCCTAAAGAACCGGGTAACCGGCGAAAGTGCCTGTTGCATTACCCTATGATAATCCAAATCCAATAAAAAAGGGAAGCTGTAAGGCTTCCCTTCCAAGTTAGTATCCTAGTTCTAGCCCTGATAATACCAAATGCCGGTGATTCGTACAGCAGCGCTATTTCTTTTTCTTGTTCGCTTTAGCCCGGGCTATTCCTATCGAGATATCTGCCCATTCGTAAAGCCTGATAGTATCCTCAAATACTTCCGTCGGGATTTCCCAGTACGATATTCCATGCTGGAACTTACTGCTGCCCGCTTTTTCGTACATCTCCCGATTGGAATCGTCCACCTTAAAGTAGAGGACTCCGTCCGATATCAGGGCGAACATGAGGCCTTCGTTGAATATACCATACCCTCCGAACATGGCGCGGCTGCTTACATCACCGATACCCGACAGCTTATCTACAATATAATCAGCATAATCGTCTTTAACTTTAGGCATCAGACTCTCCGTACCTATCTCAGAGGATAGCGCATCTAAAACTGAATTTCGGTAAGGTCGGGGCTGATGATGAGTTTAGGTTCGGTGACCGACTGCACGTCCTCAGCCGTCAGCCCGGAGGCTACCTCGCGTAACAGCAAGCCTTTCGGGGTAACCTCGATAACGGCAAGGTCGGTAACAATAAGGTCGACCACCGCCTTGGCGGTGAGGGGGTAAGAGCATTCTTTGACTATTTTATACTGGCCGTCATTGGTAATATGCATCATGGCGATAATCACCTTACGGGCACCTACCGCCAGGTCCATGGAGCCGCCGATGTTGCCGATATTGTCCGGCAGTCCGCGGCCGGGATTCTGCCAACCGGCCAGGTCACCCTTTTCAGAGACCTGCAGGGCACCCAGGACGGCCACATCCATATAACCGCCCCGTATCATGGCGAACGATTCGTTTTCAGAGAAATAGCAGCTGCCCGGCAGTTCCGTTACCGGCTGGCAACTGGCATTGATAAGGTCCTGCTCTACCTCGTTCTGTGAGGCCAGGGGGCCGGTATTAAGCATACCGAGCTCGGCCTGCAGTATGATATCACGGCCTTCAATCCAGTCGGAAACGAGTGTCGGGATACCGATACCCAGGTTAACGTATGTCCCGTCTTCCAGCTCGTTAGCAACTCTCAGAGCCATCAACTCCCGGGATAAACCCTTGAATTTCTTCTTTATTTCAGCCATTTGCATTCTCCTCTAAAGCTCTCAATCAATAGTGGGGAAGTATTCCGGTCTATCCACTTTGACTACCCGCTGGACATAGACGCCAGGCACATGTATCATGTCGCCGTCAAGTTCACCGGGAGCCACCAGGTTTTCCACAGCGGCAATGGTTATCCTGCCAGCTGCCGCCATCTCAGGATTATAGTTCCTGGCCGTCAGGTGACAGGAAAGATTTCCCATGTTGTCGCCTTTATAGGCGTATACAAAGGCATAATCCGGCTTGAGAGCCAGTTCCAGAAGATATTCCTTATCTCCGAATTTCCTTTTTCCTTTCCCGGTCTCCACCACCGTTCCCACTCCGGTAGGCGTATAGAAAGCGGCGATACCGGCGCCGGCCGCTCTCAGTTTTTCGGTAAAGGTTCCCATGGGGTAGACTTCCATCTCGAGCTCACCGGCACGCACCGCCTTCTCGGCGGGAGAATCGGCGCCGCGGCTTGCCGAACGGTAGAAGGGATAGTTGCAGATAGCTTTTTTTACCTGCTTATTGACAACCAGCTGGTTAATATCCTCATTTCCGGGCCCCATCTGCATACAAATAATCGTCAGGTCTTTGGCTCCCTGCTTTGCCAGAGCCTTGATGAGGGGAATAGGTGTTCCCGATGTAAAGAAACCCGATATGGCTACGGAAGCACCATCAGGGATATCGGCTACGGCCTCATCTACACCGGGGTAAACTTTGTCCAAGAGCGGTTCCTCCTAAATCTAGTCCTTTTTACGGATTTCATAACCTATGGCACGGAGGGCTTCCTCGAGGGCCAGGTCCATACAGCTGTATGATTTCAAGGTACCGAGACCCGGCATCAAGGGTTCCATAGCCACAGCCAGATTGGGCTGCATATCGGCAATAATGCAGTCGGCACCGAGCAAGCGTACGGTGCGTATTGTCTTGGCAAGCTCCGTGGCGACCTGTTCATCATCGGCAACCGTCGCCGAGAGGTCGAGCAGGACAACCCTTGTTTTAGCCTTTTCCACGTGATTGAGTAGATTCTGGGTTATGTCCTCAAAACGGTCAATATCCAGATGACCGACGACAACCATGATGGACAGTCCGGGATATAATTCGAATACCGGAGCCGCCAGAGTCTTCCACTTATCAAGCTTGTTCTCCAGTTCATCGACGCGAGCCTTTACCTGAGCCTCAGCCCCACCCCAGGGGCGGTACTGGGCAAAGTAGCCGACGCCGCCGATATACTTGCCGGCGCTGTCACAGAGGTGTGAAGCCGAGACACGTACCGGAATCAATTTACCAGACTTCGTCCTAGTCTTGGTTTCCATGTCATGGACGGTACCACCCGACTCATAGATTTTACGGTTCGCTTCCCGCGCGGCCTCAACGTTCTCGTAAACATCCACGATGCTCTCGCCGATAAGCTCGTTCATATTACGTTCGGTAAGTTTGCAGGCTTCCCTGTTGGCGAACTTGATTGTGCCCTCGGCATCGATAGCCAGAATGGCATCAGGGCAGCCATTGAGCAAAGCCTCCAGGTGTCCGCCGCGGTGCGTTGTTTGCTTTTCCATTTCCACTCGCCTCCTATTACTCACAGATTACCTTGTAGTCTGAGGTGGTCAAGAGTCTATATAAAGTATATACGAAAACCAGTAATTGTTAAAGTAAATTGGCTTGATCTTTCTCCGGTCGGTGAGTATTTACCCCACCCCCGACCTCTCTCCAGCCGTAAACACGGTAAGACACCTTGATTCCAGCTGGCTGGAGAAGGGTGTATAGAAGAGAGGTAGCAAAGCCCCTCTCAATAATCACTCCCCCTTATATACCGGGGGCGTTTAAGAGGGGTGAAACCCCTATTTCTCTAATGGGCGGGTGTGGGGGGAAAATATCACAGGGTGACGATACACCAGGAGTGAGGTAGGCACCTATCAATGTAATGTAAATAAAACAAGTTAAATAACCTACCACCACTTAATTGTAAAATAGGCTGCCATCTTTTATTATAGAGTAGTCAAGTCCAGAATGAATACTAACAATCTTTCAGATACCATAACTTTCCTGGGGACAGCCGGGGCACGCTTTATGGTGAGTCGGCAACTGGCCGCCTCGGGTGGAATGTGGCTGAGCTTACACGGCACCGAGATACTGGTGGACCCGGGCCCGGGCTGTATTGTCCAGTCCACCAAACGTAAGCTTAACGGTGAGAAGTTGAGCGCTATTATCGTTTCCCACCGTCATCTCGACCATGTGGCGGATGTTAATATCATGGTAGAAGCGATGACCAACGGCGGCTTTAACCGGCACGGTCGGCTTTATGCTCCCGCCGATGCCCTCGAACCGGAATCGGTGATTTTTTCTTATCTGAAACAATATATAGAAGGCATTGACACCATGGAAGAAGGCAAGTCATATACCATAAACAACATCTCCTTTACGACCCCGGTCAGGCACGAGCACCCGGTGGAAACCTACGGGATGGTGTTTACAACCCCTGAGCATACCTTTGCTTATATCGCCGATACCAACTATTTCGAAAGACTGCATCAATACTACGCCAGCGAACTGATAATAATAAATATGGTACTTACCGAACCGCGACCGCCTATCCAGCACCTTTCGGTGCCCGATGCGGAACGAATAATCAGAGAGATAAAACCAAAGGTGGCGATACTAAACCACTTCGGCCTGCACGTATGGCAGAAAAAGCCCTGGAAGATAGCCGAGAAACTATCGGAAAAGACCGGAGTAAGAGTAATAGCCGCCAGGGACGGCATGAAATTCGACCTGGCACAACTTAATGATAGCTAGAAGAGGAAACCGGAAATATGAATTACAAGCATTTTAAAATCTGGACTATTGCTACGCTTACTTTGGCGGTTATATGCACATTGATCCGCTCTTTCTGGCAGATAGCGGTCATTCCTACAGCAGATATGATGGTTATCTTCGTGCCGGTTATTGTAGGCCTCATTTTCGGTACCGCGCTTTTTATTTATATTGCCGTTCAGCCACAGAGAATAAGAAGCCTCTTTTTTCTTATTTTGATTTCCGTAGCCGTGACCGGGGGACTGGTGGCGGGGCTTATACACTTCGTCAATTTTATTACCTCATCAGAGGGAGAACCAGTCCTGAGCAAGGTAATCAGCAGCTGCTTCTTAGTAGCCGGCCTCAGTGCCTATTCCCTGATACTCTGTTTTCTCTGGTCACTCCGGAAAACCAGGGAGAGTCATGGATAGCCAGAAATTCGAACAACTCGTCATCAGGGCAATTGAAAGCATACCCGATGAATTCCACGAACGACTGGATAATATCGACATTATTATTGCCGACAGACCGTCTCCCGAGCAAATGCAGACTCTGGGCGGGAAACGCGGTGAGATGATACTGGGGCTATACGAAGGCGTACCTTTAACTCACCGCCACTCCGGATACGGGATGGTAGTACCGGACAAGATAACCATTTTTCAAAAGGCGATTGAATCTTCCTGCAGAAATGATACAGAGATTGTTACCGAGATAAGGCGGGTAGTCCTCCACGAGATAGCCCATCACTTCGGCATCGATGATGACAGGCTGAAAGAGCTCGGTATGTGACGGGTGATTTAGAGGTTATTCAATCCTGAGGATGCAGCGGTTTAACCATATAATCGCCTTCCAGGGAATAACCGAACTCAGTACGATAATATTCCCTGGCGCCGGTGCCACTCAGAATTAACATACGTTGGGACTGGAATTCCTTAACCGCTATTTTCTCGGCTTCCTGCAGCAAAGCCTTACCAAGTCCCTTATGCTGAGCGGCTTCCGCCCTCTTCTCATTGAGGGGCACCTGCGGTCCGAAGACATGCAGCTCTCTGATGAGAGCAATTTTCCCGTTTTGTCCCTCCTCCAATATTGGTATTGGTCTGGACGGTATTCTCATCCTGAGCAGCCCGAAAAGAGTCTCGCCTTCGTCTTCAAAAGCCAGGAATACTTCCCTGCCGCCAGAGGCTTCATAATCCGTTCTTACCAGATGAGGTTCGCCGATTTCCCGACCTGCCTGCGCCCGGTGTCCGTATTCCCGGCAGCGGATGCACTTACATTCGATCGATTCCTTTTTCATTTTCTCGCGGGCAATATCCCGGAGCGAGTCTTTGAGGCCAGCGACAATGAATTTCGAGGGGATATCACGCAGCACCCGTGATATCCGGACGTATTTGGGCACGATAGATTTTATACCGATAGTCAGATTGACCATCGTATCGTTGTCATAGGGCTGGTAACGCCCTTCGCGGTACCATTTTTCCAGTTCGGTACCCTCGACAACCATGGTCGGGTAGAGTTTTAAGCCGTCCGGCCGGAAACGTTCATCGGTAAAAAGCTGTCTCGAAAGCTCCATATCGAGTTGGGGCGTGGCACCGGGTAGGCCCGGCATCCAGTGATAGTACACCTTGAAACCGTGCTCCCGGAGAAGAGCGGTAGCGTTAACGACATCTTTTACTAAGTGCCCTCGCCGTACCAGTTTATATATGTCGTTACTCAGGGTCTGTACCCCCAGCTCAACGCGGGTCGCGCCGAACTCCAACATCCGCCTGATTTCTTCCTTACCGCACCAGTCCGGCCTGGTCTCGATGCACAATCCGGTACATCTATTAGCAGCCGTCTCGTTAATCCGCTTGGCTGCCTCGAGAGTCTCCGCCACGACACCATTCAATCCGTCATAGCATTCCTTGATAAACGCATACTGGTAATCCACCGGTTGAGCCAGGAAAGTCCCTCCCATGATTATCAACTCGATTTTATCCGTGGGGTGTCCCATTCCCGTGAATATCCCGAGTCGCATTTCCACCTGCTTCCGGGCGTCATAGTCGCACTTGACGGCGCGCAGCACCGCCGGCGACTCCGGGGTATAGCTCTGGGGAAAGCCCTTATAGGTAGGACAGTACAGGCATTCTCCCGGGCAGCTCAGTGGTCCGGTCATTACCGCCAGAGGGGTAACACCGGATATGGTTCTTGCAAATTTTCTCATCTTACCCTTACTATTAGGTGACTACTACAAGTTTAGCAGATTGGAACTCATGCCAACAATCAGGGATACGTTCGACCGGATAGCGCCCGGGTGGTACAACTACCGGCACCGCACCAGGTTCCCCAGCGAACTGGAGGCATTAGCCCGGCGATGGGGAGCGGGAAAGCTGCTTAACATCGGCTGCGCGCACGGGCCCGACTTCGTACCCTTTCGAGAAGACTTCGAGCTATACGGAATCGATATCTCCCGCAAAATGCTGGAAATGGCGCAAAAATATGCGGTCAAATACGATTTTACCATAAATCTAGTCGAGGCCGATGCCGTCTATCTCCCCTATGCCGACAGCACCTTCGACCGGGCGATTGCCGTGGCTACCTACCACCATATCGAAGGTGAAAACGAAAGATTGCGAGCCCTGCGAGAATTACATCGCGCCCTGAAACCGGGCGGGGAGGCTTTCCTCACCGTCTGGAACCGCCGGCAGCCGAGATTCTGGTTAAAGCGTAAAGATATACAGGTGCCCTGGCGTACCGGCGAGGACACTCTTTACCGTTATTATTATCTCTTTTCCCATGGTGAATTCAAAAAACTCGTGAAGAAAGCCGGATTCGAGGTGGTGGAATCATCCCCGGAAAAAGCTTACAAATTCCCGCTGAAATATTTCTCGAGGAATATCTGTCTGCTGGTGAAGAAGGCTTCCGCTGGCTAAAGCAGCCTCTCCTTTAACGCTTTAAGATTAACGACGTCTTCTTTGTTGTACTCAAGCAGCGTATCCAGGGCTTCCAGGTCGAAGGAATCCACGTACCGCCACCATAAACGCACCGCGATGCGACCGTCCACCTCGACAAGCTTCCGCGGTATTCCCAGCTGTCTTTCCACCGCTTTGAAACCGCCCCTCAGGTTATACCGCCAGCAGTCGTACATTAAGTCGCGGTGGGTAAACAATTCTTCGAGATTTACCCCTAACTGCACATTGATGAACGGAAGGTCGAAACGCCGGCCGTTGTAGGTATAAATGATATCAACGTCTTCAAGAGTTTCCAGCAGGCTATATCTTGTTATGTCCCTGCCCACCAGCTGTACGAACCAGTTATCCTTCTTATTGCAGAGATAGATACCGACCACGGTGATGGCACCGGAAAAAGCGGAAAGTCCGGTTGTTTCTATATCCAGATAGGCTTCCAGTGAAGACTTCAAATCAGTACGCTCCGTTAACAGGCAGTATAATTATACAATAACGGAGCGACTAATTACCTTTCAACCTCAACCCACAACCTCTCCCCATCGGTAATGAATTCTATGGTACCGTGTAAATCGGTGCGGTAGATATTTTCCTCACCCACAACCTGAGACAGCCGAGCCAATACCTCGTCATCGGGATGACCGAATTTATTATCGCTACCAACGCTGATAACAGCCAACTTGGGGCTTGCCACGGCCAGAAATTCAGGAGTGGTGGAAGTATCTGAGCCGTGGTGCCCGACCTTGAGTACGGTACTCG
Organism: uncultured Dehalococcoidaceae bacterium; assembly: GCA_964503235.1. Taxonomy (GTDB): domain Bacteria; phylum Chloroflexota; class Dehalococcoidia; order Dehalococcoidales; family RBG-16-60-22; genus W425. The sequence goes on from CAZCZJ010000007.1 coordinate 32,937, forward strand.
CCAGGTCAGCCCTATTACCTACAAGCTCTCTTTCGGCTTCCTGCATAATATCGGCCGTCAACAGAAAACTCACCTGACCGTCGCTGATTTTCAGCACAATACCGTTATTATCAACATCGGATTGAGTACCGGAGAAATGAAGCGCCGGCGGACCGAGTACATCTATGATAACGCCGTCACCCATATCAATCCGCTGACCGGCACCGGCAATAATCGACTCGATTTCGTTGGCTTCTATCAGCGAAAGCCACTCGTCATACAGGGGTGATGCGTAGTCCAGATCCGGATAAAGCACTTTCTCAACGCTGTAGCGTCTTAATACCTCCGTCAGGCCAGTCAGGTGATCGTGGTGGGGATGGGTTAAGACAACCATATCTATAGTCTTGTCCCAGAAAGGCATCCGGCTACCCAGCTCCAGATTCACCGCCTGCGGGCCGGGACCACCGTCGATTAATATCTGCTGGTTACCTTTTTGAACGAGAATAGCATCACCCTCACCGACATCGAGAAAGCTAACGTGCATTTTATCATCGGGCATGGTAAACGCCGCGCTGGAAACAAGGATGGCTACAACCAGAAGCGGTAGAAGAAGCCATTTAATCGCCCGCGACATTTCAAACGATATGTGAATTTTTGACTTAACACTGGCGGTAGCACCCGGCAAGCTGGTGCGAAACCGGCCCCAGTTGCTGTAAACCCATAAAGCCGCCGCCAGTATTAAATAATAAGTCCAGACAAATACCGGGCTAATGGAACCTACATCGACGTAGGCTGCTGAAAAGCCATCGGCGAGAAGCAGTATGTACGAAAGGAAAAGCCAGGCAATCCAGCCTATCACCTGAGCGACGGGCAGTACGAATAATCCCAGCAGCGCTCCCAGCCCTCCCAGGACTATCGCCCCCGGCAGAGCGGGTAAAACCAGCAACGTAGCCAGAGGTCCGATTAGTGAAATAATGCCGAAGTAGTAGGCGACCACCGGCCATACAGCGATAACAACGCCCAGGGTAGCACTCAAAGCGTCGACAGCTACGTTGGCCGTGGTTGCAGTGAAACCTTCTTCGCCGAAAAACCTAGTGGTTACCTTTCTGCCGAGGTTGCGGAAAATGGGGAAAATAAACACGAGTCCATTCATGGCCAAAAAGCTTAACTGGAACGAGGCATCGCCTAATATATAGGGCCAGACGCCCACCATCACCGCCGCCGCGAAGACAAGGGCCACGATAGCACTCCGCTGCCTGCCCAGCAACTCAGCGAAGAGGAACATGCTGGCCATAATGGCACCGCGTAACACCGGCAGGTGCGTACCGGTGATTATCACGTAGAGCCAGACGGTGCCCAGAGCCAGCCATACATAGAGATAATAACGCCTGCCGAAGAGCCAGAGTCCTACACCCAGCATGATACCGGCCATGATACTGAGGTGGAGACCGGATATCGCCAGGATATGGGCCGTACCGCTGCGGGCAAAATCATCGCTTATTTCTTGCGGGATATTACTGCGAATACCCAGAATGATACCCTGAGCCAGCGATGATTGAGGTTCCGGTAATATCTCTACCAGGCTCTCAGAAAGATTATTTCTCAGCGAGTATATCCACGACAGGAGTTGATTTCCCTGGTCGGTATCAATCACTTCGATATCAGGGTAGAAAACGGTGGTATAGATACCCTGGTGAGCCAGATATCCCCGGTAATCAAAATCATCAAACTGAGGCGGCGTCAGCGGTTCGCCGCTTACCGCGAGCAGGTCGCCATACTTATAGGCGGGGTAGCGGGGTACGTACATCATGGCTTTACCATCGATTTCCTGCCATTTACCGTCAAGACTGATTTCCGAGACCGACAACATAAGGCGGGTGTTGCTATCCCTGGCATCAGGGTCTTCGATAACAGTACCTTTCAACTCGGTGAGGCCGCGGTCGTTATAGAAACGCAGGTCGGTCTTATCAAAGACATTCTGGCTGGAATAAGAAAAGGCAGCCGCCAGGGGCAGGATGATAACCGATAGACTCAGGAGAATGATAATTTTTCGATAGCTGCGGAAAAAGAACAGCATGAAAAGGGGGGCAATTCCGACCAGGCTGTAGAGCCAGGGTACGTTAAACTGCGACCCCAGAAAGACCCCGGCAACCCAGGCACAGCTTAAACAGATAAGTACCACAAACAACGTTTCCTTATCTTTATAGCATTCTAGTCTTCAACAGTAATGAGATGCTTAATCTGCTCAAAGGAAGCCTCGCCGAAGCCGTCAACTTCCATAATTTCATGAATGCTACAGAAGGGGCCGTTTTGCCGTCGGTATTCCACGATAGCCTGGGCTTTGATAGGGCCGACCCCGGGTAACGATTCTAAAAGCCAGGCCTCGGCCCGGTTGATGTTGACCAGCTGCGGCGATTCTTCTTCCGTGTTTCCGGGAACGATAAGTTCGAACTGGCCCGGGTCGGCGTTATCAGTAACACCCCCAGCAGCGGCTACCACGCCTTCGATATCATCATCCGCATATAAAGAATAGAAACCGGGATTATTGACCTCGCCGCCGATATATATTTCACCGGTGGGACTCGGTTCGGGTGTCAGAGAAATCTCGATAGCCCGGCTTTGACTATATCTTAGCCAAATTACATTACCACCAGCGATAATTATCAATACCAGCAGGACAGCGATAATCTTCCAGCCACTGATAACCCTAACGTTATTCATAAAAATTGCTTTTTAACCCGATTAATCAATTCCCGTAATCGATGCTAGACAAGTAATTCACCGGTAATAAAAGCAGGAAAATATCGTGAGAGAAATAGCAAGAGTTTCACATCAGGTAGTTTGAAAGAAGAAAGGGGTAAGATATTATCAATACACACCCCTGTTTACATACCTCTCAGGGCTGACTTGAGTGCCTCTTCCGTTTCCAGGGTAGTTACTGCGATTATCTGGTCGTCGGCTTTGAGAACGGTACTGGCAGTCGGTACGTAGGCGTTGCCTTCAGCAGGAATAATCAAAGCCAGCTGGCTCTCTTTGTGCAGTGAGAGGTCTTTCACAGTTTTACCGACCGAGGTAGACTCGGGTGATATTTTAACATCCACGATTGCCAGGTTTTTCTCATCAATCGTCAGTAAGTGGGTCAGCGGGTGCGTGGGAACCTCCCGTTCAATAGCTTCAAGTATGAGGTCGGTAGTGCTTACGGTTACATCGACACCAAGTTTCTTAAAGAGCGCTGCATTCTGGGGATTGCGGATGCGGGAAATAGTGCGGGGAACATTGTGTTTATGCTTGGCGACCTGGCAGGAAACCAGATTATCTTCATCGTCTCCGGTCACCGCTACCAGCATATCGGCACGCCCGGTGCCTACTTCGGCAAGAGTAGCCGCCTCACATCCGTCACCCCGGTAGCAGACACTGCCCATCTCGTCGGTTATCGTTTTACATATCCTGGGGTCCTTCTCCAGTAACAGGACCTCATGACCTTCATTAAGGAGGGCCTTAAGCAGGTTATAACCAAGACGGCCGCCGCCGACAACGATGATATACATAGTAACTCCTCAGCTCCCCAGTTTTTCCCTGAGTAACTGGGCAAAAATCTTGGTGGGGCTTATGGTTTCCAGTCCCAGAGCAGCGTACATCTCCTCGCGTAAGGGGTCATATATCCGGCACATCACCCTGGGGACGTTGAATACATGCTTAGCCATCTGGCATGACATGACATTCCGGTTATCTCCCTGCGTCAATGCCACGAAGATATCCACCTCCTCGATACCGGCTTTTTTCAACGCTTCCTCGTCGATACCGTTACCGAACAGGGCAGAACCTCCAAAGGTGGAGGGCAACCGACGAAAGCTGTAGACATCATTATCCAGAACGGTAACCTCATGACCGTCTTCATCCAGCAAAGAGGCCAGCCTGGCACCAACCCGACCGCATCCCATAATAAGAACTTTCATCTGAAAATCCAATCTTTAGTTATTTATATCTTACTGCTGATAAAGGATAACCGGACAGGGAGCATTTTTCAACACATAGGGCACGACATTTCCCAGGCTGAATTCTCCGAAACTCCTTTTATATTTAATACCCATCAATATCAGGTCAATACCCCTTTCCACCGCTTCATCGATAATGGCCGGCCCTATCTCCCTGGCCTGAACTACATCGGTCTCAACCTGGCAGTCTTCTTCCTCGCCAATAACCTCAACCGAATCCAGTATATCCTCAGCACGGTGGCTCTCGGAGGTAATTTCCGCGTCCAGGGGTAAGGCGCGTTTTATGGCGACCACATGGACAGCCCAGACCTTGCCCTTCTCTTTCTTAGCCAGTCTGCAGGCGAGCTTCATCGATTCATCATCGACTTCAGTACCGACCACCGGTACGAGTACCTTCTTAAAAACCATATACTTCTTTACTGTTTTTATTTAATAAGTGATTATAACCCTATTGATAAAAATCTACAATACCTTTCTGGCTTATTTTTACCGATTTTTAGGCCTACTTATTAATATATCCGAAGATTTCTTTCGATTACGCTGGTAAATATAATAAATGATAACTCCCACCACCATCCATCCGAGACCTACCCAGCGACTATAAGGTTGGGTAATCATGATTACCAGCCAGATAAGCGTGGTTGCTATCAAACCCACCACAGCGCTTATCGGTATTTCACGTCCGCGGATACGGAGATTCCAGCCGAGCTTAAACGGTCGCGGCATTTCGGGTCTCCTTATTCTCAAACTGATGATGGATGCATGGGCAAACATAAAGGCAAGCAATGACCCGACAGCGTATAATGCTCCCATATTGGCAAAAACATCGGTGGCAAAGAATCCCGGCAGCAGAATAACTATGGCTATCAGGCTGAAAACGATGATAGCGATATAGGGGGTTTTAAACCGGGTATGCACCTTGCTCAACCCCGGTGGCACCAGTTTATTAGTCCCCAACGAAAAAGCGAGTCTGGATATACCGATAAGTCCGGCATTAGTAGCAATAAGTAATATCGTAGCGGCCAGGATGGCGATAAGCGGCTGTAAGATGGTCTGAATCAGTTTAACAGGAAGATTGTAAGCAATGCCCGCTACCGGGTCTCTAGCCCATTCGGTAGCGAGTTCTTCAGGAGTCATGGCCGAAAGAGATACCAGTGAGATACCGGCAAAAATCACCAGCACGGCGACAATCATCATCACCAGCGCCCGGGGGACATTAATCTCCGGTTTCTTGGTCTCCTCAGCCATCTGAGACATGGTCTCGATACCGGTATAAGCGATGGTAGCCAGCGCTATCCCGAGAAAGAGGTTGCCGGTGGACGGCCAGTGGTCAACAATGCTTCTCCAGATATTGGCGGGGTCAAATAATAAGATAAAACCTATCACCACCAGCGATACCTGAGTGAGGATATCCAGTACCGCCGCACCGACATTGATAAAGGACGTTTCCCTGATACCGATAACATTTAATACCATGAGGAAAAAGACAATCCCCATAGATACGAAGGTACCGATTACCGGTGAGTCTTTAAAAGGCTCAAAGAAAAAACCCAGGTAAGGCGGTATGGTGAAGGCAGAAATCGATATGGTAACGATATAACTCAGCATCAATGCCCAGCCAGCTATAAAACCGGCCATGTTGCCGAATCCGTGCCGGGCAAAACTTGCCGAGCCGCCCGCTTCCGGAAATGCCGCGGTACCCTCGGCATAGGTTAAAGCCGTGAAGATGAAAAGTATACCGGCAATGCCGAGGGCTACCGGTGTAGCACCCATGGCAACCAGGGCAACGATACCCAGCGCGTAGTAAATAGAGGAGCCAACATTCCCGTAGCCAGCGCTGAAAACTGCGGGAATTCCCAATACCCTTCTTAAACGAAATATCTTGATTCTACGGGGACGAAAAATCCTGTCACCGAGTTTAGGACTCCACTTATCAGGCATAATTTATATCATTCCACTTAGACACTGACAAAAGCATTTAATATACAATTGAGAATTTTACGCCCTTGATTAACAACTGTCAAATATATAAATACCCGAAAAAACTTGACAAATGGCAATACTATTACTATAATATGGACATTTGACACCGACGGATAAGGTGCTATGATAATTAAAACCAGAGTCTTCGAACTCGCTAATGGGAAATATCACAACCTGTCCGATCTAGCCAGAGCCATGGAGCTTTCTATAAGCCAGGTATACCGGGTCCGTGAGGGTAAACGCGGTATCAATGAAAAATTCCTTGTAGGTGCCAAAAAGGCATTTCCGGAATACAGACTGGATGAACTGTTTTATTTCAGTCACAGCAGGACATCCAACGGCGAGATAGAAACAACCACACGGAGAGAATACAATCATGCCAGACGGTGATGATACCGGTGTTATATTTCTATATCATCAGCTTCAATTTTATGAAGAGACTCCGTATCTTCCATATGGTCGATGTAAAGCCAGCCGTTTAAATGGTCAATTTCATGTTCCAGTGCCTGAGCCAACAAACCCTCAGCCTTGACCCTTTCTTCTTTTCCGTCAAGGTTACGCCATTTAGCCGTTACCGTTTCGGCGCGGTTCAGCTCTCCCATATAGCCGGGAATACTGAGGCACCCCTCTCTTACCGTCCGTTCTCCCTTCTTTTTGATTATCTCCGGATTAATCAATATCATATCCTCTTCATCGGGCATACCGATAACCACCACACGCAGGGAGACGCCTATCTGCGGTGCCGCCAGACCTACCCTGCCGGGGTCGGCGTGCAGAGTTTCCTGCATATCAGCCACCAGCTTCTTGATGGAAGCATCAATCGTCCCGACCCGCTTGGCTTTTTGTCTCAATACCGGCTCGGGTAAGGTCTTGATAGGTAAAACGGTCATATTATCCTCTTCTCAGGATAAACCTTCATTTATCCCCTATCATTTTACTGAACCATACTTACGGGGTCAATATCTATCGTCCAGCCCTGCGGGAAGCGTACCAACGAAAGAAAGTCGGACAGGTCAGAGCCGCGCACCGAAAGCTGCCAGCGGTACCTGCCCCGCAGACGGTGGATATAGGCCGGTGCCGGACCGATAAGATATTTGCCGCCGATACCCCTGACATTAATCTCTTCCGTCAAGACGGCTTTCATTCTGGTCGCTTCACGCTGACAGGCGGCATCATTGGTGTGCGCATAGACAAGTCGGGCCAGCTGCGAGAAAGGCGGATTATTAAGCTGGCGACGATAAGAAATTTCCTGCTCGTAGAAAGCGACGTAGTCATGACGGGCGGCTGCCTGTATCGCGTAGTGCTCCGGGGAGAAGGTCTGAATGATTACCCTGCCCGCGGTCGCGCCGCGTCCCGCCCGACCGGCTACCTGGCTCAATAGCTGAAAAGTCCTCTCACCGGCCCGAAAATCAGGCAGGTTCAAGCTGGTATCGGCGCTGATGACGCCCACCAGAGTAACGGCAGGTATATCCAGTCCCTTGGCGACCATCTGCGTGCCGATAAGGATATCCGCCTCACGATTACGGAATTTCCTTAATATTTCTTCATGAGACGACTTGCCGCTGATAACATCACTGTCCCAGCGCATTGTCCGGGCGCGGGGGAACATATAGCCGACTTCCTGCTCGACTTTCTGCGTGCCGGTACCCAGGAATTTAAGCTGACGACTCGAACAGTTGGGGCAGACTTGCGGAACCGCCGTCTTATAATTACACTGGTGGCACACCAGAACATCGGCATCGATATGGTGCGTCAGCGGTACTTCACAACGTCGGCAGCGGAGTACAAAACCACATCTACGGCACTGAATAAAAGTAGCCCCGCCCCGTCGATTAAGAAACAGAATAACTTGCTGGCGGTCAGCTACTGCCTCATTGATGAATTCTACCAGAGAACGACTGAACATACCGCGGTTTCCGGCTTTGAGTTCATCTCTCATGTCCACCACCTCGACCTGCGGCAGTGTTGCCCGACCGCCATGTCCTGCCCTTTCCGGCAGCTCGAGAAGCCTGTATTCTCCGTTAACGGCATGGTAATAGGTCTCGACATCAGGAGTGGCGCTACCCATGACCACTGTAGTTCCGGTTGATTCGGCCAGCTTGAGAGCGACATCACGGGCGTGGTAATGGGGCGAGGTATCCTGTTTGTAGGTCCATTCGTATTCCTCATCGATAATTATCAGACCGAGGTCTGGCTGCGGGGTAAAGATGGCGCTCCGCGAGCCGATAACGACCTCATATTCTCCATTCTTGATACGACGCCACTCATCATACTGCTCCCCGAGTGAAAGCCGGCTGTGAAATACCGCCACCCGGTGGGGAAAACGGGAGGCAAAGCGCTCGATAGTCTGCGGGGTGAGGGCAATTTCCGGCACCAGAACTATCCCCTTTTTACCCAGACTTACCGCCTCGGCTAAAGCCTGCAAGTATATTTCGGTCTTACCGCTGCCGGTTACCCCGTGGAGTAAAAATACATCAGACTTTACATTTGAACTGTGTATAGCGGATTTTATAGAATCAAAAGCCCTTTTCTGGTGGCTGGTAAGCGACAATGGGTTCGAAAGTACAATATCACTATATGAAATAGGCTCCCGTTTTACTTCACGCTCCTGAAATTCGACCAGCCCCTTTTTAACGAGGGCATCAGCTACAGCTCTGGTGCATCCCGTGCTTTTTCTGGTTTCCGCCCAGGATATCGGGCCAGACCGGTCTTTTAGAAAAGTAACCAGAGCAGTCTGCCTGGTCGAAAGCTTTTGCTCATCCACATCAGCATTCTTTATACTTATGTAAAGTTCCTTTTTAGGTTTTATTCTTACCGGTCCCGTACCGTAGCTTCTGAGCAGAAAACCCCGTTTTACCATCTGTGAGACGAGTGTCTGAGCTTTTTTTCTGCCCAGCGCTTTTTCGAGTTTTGTAAACTCTACCCTGTCGTCCACCGGAACCATCTGCAAAAGGCGCTGCTGGTCATCGGAAAGGGATGAGATATCAACGTCCTCGCGAGCGATACCGATATAGGTTACCGCTTTCCGCTCGAAGCCCGGTGGCAACATCAAAGCCACGGCGTCGAAAAGCGGTGACAGGTAATGCTGACTAATCCATCGAGCCAGGGAAATATCGCGGGGTGAAAGGAGGGGTTCCGGTTCAATAACATCCGTTATTTCCCGTGTTTCTTCGACAGCTGGAACGGGGTTGAGCTCCATGACAATTCCCTGGAGGACTTTCTCCCCGAACGGAACCCAGACGGCATGACCTTCACCTACGGGCAAATCCGGGGGGACGGAGTAGCTGAAAGTCCGGCGCTGGGCAATCGGTGAATTGACACTAACCTCAGCATATCTCATCGCAGACTCCAGGGACGATTATGCCCAGCATTGGAGTTAAACAACCTAATTGATATTTAAGACTTTTCGTCTTCCGACTTCGGTTCTTCCGATTCTAAAGTCGCTTCCGGTTCTTCTTCCACTTCTTCAGCCTTAGGTTCTTCCACAACCTCCTCAGCTACCGGCTCTTCAACTGCTTTCGGCTCTTCCTCTACTACTGGCTTTTCTACCGCTTCTTCAGCAACCGGTTCCGCTGACGTTTCCGGTTCTGCCTCAACAGCAACCATCTCGCCTTCTTCACCGAGGACTTCTTCCGGTTCCAGGGCCTCTTCAGGCTCCGATGCCAGCAAATCTTCGCCAATATCTTCCTTGATATCTTCAACTCTCTTTTCGACACGCTTTATCTTGCGGCGGGCCTGCCGACTGCTGAGTCCGCGCAGGTAATACAGCTTGGCCCGGCGTACCTTACCGTGGCGGACAATCTCAACCTTCTCAACCAGCGGCGAATAAAAAGGAAAGGTACGTTCGACGCCGATACCGAAGGCAACATGCCTGACGGTGAAACTGGCGCCAGCGCCGCCTTTCTTTACCTGAATAACCACACCCTGAAATACCTGGATGCGTTCCTTGCCGCCTTCAACAATCCTGGCGCTGACCTTAACCGTATCGCCAGGGGCTATATCAGGGATTTTTAGATTCTTCTTGTTTTCCACTAAAGATGCAATGTTCATGTTAAGACTCCCTATCCGTATTAAACCGAGACCGATTGGTCATCAGTTTTTCTGCTATTTTTTTATCTTCAAGGCTGAGCTCAGCCTTATCCAGTAAATCGGGACGGCGTTCCAGCGTCCGCCGGATGATTTGCTCCCGACGCCACCGGGCAATCCGGGCATGATTACCCGAAAGCAAGACCTCGGGCACCGACAATCCTCTATACTCGGCCGGTCGGGTGTACTGCGGATATTCCAGCAACCCGTGAGCATGAGAGTCATCCAGCGGCGACTCTTCCGAACCCAGGACCCCGGGAAGCAACCTGACAACCGCGTCGATGACGACCATGGCGGGAATCTCGCCGCCGGTCAATACATAGTCGCCGATGCTTATCTCGTCGGTAGCCAGGTACTGGCTTACCCGTTCGTCAACGCCCTCATAATGTCCGCATATAAGTATGATATTATCGTGTTGGGATAACTCTTGAGCGATTTGCTGCGAAAACATCCGGCCCTGTGGCGATAGTAAAACAATAGGTACATTGCCGGCTAATTTCTTGAGATCTGTTTTAATCGAATCAACTGCCTCGAAGATAGGTTCGGGTTTCATGACCATACCCGAACCGCCGCCGTAGGGATAATCATCAGCCACGTTATGCTTATCATGAGTAAAGTCCCGAATATTATGTACCCGTAAACTGACGAGTCCGTTATCGACGGCACGCTGGAAAATGCCGAAGCTAAACGGCTCTGCAAACATCTGCGGAAACAGGGTCAGTATATCAATCTGCATCATCCTTATTTACTCCGGCATTTCAATAGAATGCTCGGTTACCTCTCCCTTAATTATCTCGACGGCATGAGGTACGGCTGGCAGTATCACATCGAGGCATTCACTCACAGCCCGGGGACTCCCCGGCAGGTTAATGATAAGGCATTTACCCCTTATTCCCGCGGTTGCCCGACTTAACACCGCCATCGGTGTCTTCTCCAGCGACTTCATCCTCATTGCTTCGCCAAATCCCGGCACATCCTTATCAATAACCAAACGGGTCGCTTCCGGGGTTTCGTCCCGTTCGCCTAAACCGGTACCGCCCGTGGTTAGAATAACATCAAGGCTGCCTTCATCTGCCCACGCGGCCAGCGTTTCGGCAATTACCTCACGTTCATCCGGGACGATTTCATATTTGCTTACCGTACTCCCGATTGCCGACAGCCTATCCTTAATCTCCTGACCGCTTATATCCTGGCGCTGTCCCTGCGATCCTTTATCACTGATAGTAAGAATGCCGGTGGTAAACATAAAAACCGCCTAGAAAACAAGATATATTGTACCATAAATCAGGCTCAAAGAAAAAGACCTTTATTGTTTGGTTCCGTTTGGCTTTGGTTAATTTCAGATGCTCTCCCCCTGACCCCCTCTCCAGCCAATAGTAATTATTGTGTCTTACCGGTGTTTCCGGCTGGAGAGGGGCTAGGGGTGAGGTAAGCACCCAACAACCAGATATAAACAAAATCCATTGCTTATGTCTTTTTCCGGTATGACACATCCGTGACGTTTGGATACGTATAAATATCCAGGATATTTACGACAGTTATCACGAATTTGTAACATTCTTTAAAAATAGGTGTAAAAAGACTTGACAAAAGGGTGTAAGTAGATATAAAATTGGGAAATTGTGGTAAAAAGTGGTAGTAAAGGGGAGATATTCCAGGGAAATGTTCTACGGCGAGTTTGAATACAAAATAGACGATAAGGGCAGAATACCGATACCTCCCAAGTTCAGAAACGAATTAAAGGACGGCGTAATACTGGCGCCCGGCATCGAGAAATGCATTACCGCCTACACAATACCGGAATGGAAGAAACTTTCCGCGTCAGTTACCAGTGGTCCGCTGACCCGCAGCAAGATAAGGAAACTCAACCGGGCTCTCTTTTCTACCGCTTTCAGTACCAAAGTTGATGGCCAGGGTCGAATTGCTATTCCGGCACCACTTAAAGAGTATGCCGATATCATAGAAGAAGTGGTTGTTGCCGGAGCCAATACATATCTTGAGATATGGAATAAATCATCATGGGAGGAAGAGAAGGACATAAGCCAGCAGCAAGCCTGGCAGATTATCGAAAGCATGGAGAGCAGTTAATGGTTACTCACCGTTCGGCCTCCAGTCACACTCCAGTTCTTCTCTCGGAATCACTCAGAGCTTTGTCCGTGCAACCAGGCGGACGCTATATTGATTGCACCCTCGGCGGCGGCGGACATGCCGCATCGATTCTGGACCACAGCTCGCCGGGCGGACAGCTACTGGGTATCGACGCCGACCCTAACGCCATAGAGGTAACCCGGGAAAGACTACAAAAATATAAAGAGTCTGTCCTTCTGGTGAACGATAATTTCGTTAATTTACAGGCTATCTGCCATAAGTTTGATTTTTCTCCGGTACACGGCATCCTGTTCGACCTGGGACTATCGTCTCTCCAGCTAAACGGGAACAATCGGGGTTTTAGCTTTCAGCACGACGCGCCACTGGATATGCGTTTCAATCCGAAACAGAAGGTTACCGCCGCCGATATCCTCAATACCACCTCCGAAGCAAGGTTAGCCTACCTTATCAAGACTTACGGCGAAGAGAGTAATTGCTACCGTATAGCCAGGAGCATCGTTAAAGAACGCCCGATTGAGACGACAAGACAGCTTGCCCGCCTGATAGAAAAAGCCTCCATCCGGAGGGGTAAAATCCACCCGGCTACCAAGACTTTCCAGGCACTGAGAATAGCGGTTAACCACGAGCTGGAATACCTGGAAACCTCCCTGAAACAGGCAGTCGATATCCTGGGGTTCGGGGGCAGGCTGGTGGTAATTACCTACCATTCGCTCGAAGATAGAATTGTGAAACAGTTTATGCAGAGGGAATCCAGAGGCTGTGTATGCCCGCCACAAACACCTATCTGCATATGCCATCATACACCACGCCTTAAATTAATAAACAGGAAGGTTATCACCCCTTCAATAACAGAAGTTAACCTCAACCCGCGAAGTCGCAGCGCTAAAATGAGAGCCGCGGAGCGCATTACTACCCCGGGCGATGCTTACGCTACCACGGAAGACCATTCGTTCATTACCATAGCCAAATCAAACGGCTGGAGAAAACCGGCTTTAATGAAGAAAATAAGGATGGCGTTTATAGCCGCATAATGTTTACAAAGAGTCCAATAAGGAGGTCTCTTGCCATGTAACAACCGGCTGAAAATAAAAAGACTTGATAATAATTAAGAATAAGGAGGGCAGATGAAAAGACGAAACGTTGTAGGCGCGATTGATGTTGGGACTACCAAAATATGCACGATACTCGCCGACATAAGTGCTGGCGACAGTCCGCGAGTGGTAGGTGTAGGTATTGCCCCGTCCAAAGGGCTGCACAAAGGCCTGGTAGTCAACATCGGCGAAGCCAGAGAGTCTATTCGTGAATCTGTTAGAAAGGCAGAACAAACCAGCAACTATAAGGTTGAATCGGCGTACGTGGGTGTTACCGGCAGGCACGTCACCTCGATGAATAACCGCGGTGTGGTTGCCATTACCCGTAACGACCGAGTGGTACGTCCCGATGACCTGAAACGTGTTCTTGCCTCCGCCCAGAGCGTTAAAACCGCCGGCGATAGAAGGCTTCTTCACATTATACCGCGAAGCTACGCTGTGGATGGCCAGGCTGGAGTTCAAAATCCGGTAGGAATGCACGGCTTCCGACTCGATGTGGAAACACATGTAATCACTGCCGCCGTGACCTCTATACAGAACCTGGTAAAATGTATTCGCAGTATCGGGATTGACATCGAAGACCTCGTCCTCGAACCTCTCGCCAGCAGCGAAGCAATCCTGACCGAAGACGAAAAGCAGACAGGCGTGATACTGGCTGATATCGGTGGAGGCACAACGGATATCGCCGTGTTCAGAGAGGGCAGCATCTGGCATACATCCATCCTGCCGGTGGCCGGTTACCAGCTTACCCGTGATGTAGCCATCGGACTGGGTCTGCCGTTCGAAATCGCCGAAGAAATGAAGAAGAAGTACGGCAGCGTTCTACCGGTGTACGAAGGCACGCCGGATACCTCTCCGGCCATATCACAGGATGGCCATGGCGTATCATACCAGGATTTATGCGACATCATCCGTGCCAGGGTAGAAGAAATTATGAAGCTTATACTGCTGGAAATGCCAAACTCGGAATATGAAACCCTGGTCCCCTCGGGGCTGGTGCTCACCGGTGGCACTTCCAATCTGGCCGGCATAGCTACCCTGGGACGCGATATCCTTCGACTTCCGGTAAGGGTAGGCACACCGAATGACATTTACGGCATCGGTGACGTTTTGAGAGACCCTGCCTACGCTACCAGTGTCGGGCTGCTGCTCTGGGGTACAAAATACGAAGGGAAGAGGTCCTGGAGGTCCAACCTGTTCGGCGGAGCCGTGCGACGGTTAGCTACCCGTCTTAAAAGGCTTTTCGGATAAATGTTAAAAAAGGAAAATAAAATTTTTAGCATCAGTGAAAGGAGGAGGAGATGGCGAGAACAAGTTTTGTTGCTAATCCAGCAAAAATCAAGGTTATAGGTTTAGGCGGTGGCGGCTGTAATGCCGTGACTCGCATGGTGAGAGAGAATATCCAGGGTGTGGAATTCATTGCCATGAACACCGACGCTCAAGCCCTGGCTATCTGTGAAGCACCCCAGTGTATTCAACTCGGTGCCAAACTGACCAAGGGTCTGGGTGTTGGCGGCGACCATGCCTGGGGTATGAAAGCGGCCGAAGAAAACCGCGATGAATTGAAAGACCTGGTTTCCGGAGCGGATATGGTATTCGTTACCGCAGGAATGGGTGGCGGTACGGGTACGGGAGCAGCTCCTATAGTATCAGAAATAGCTAAAAATAGCGGCGCTCTCACCATTGCCGTGGTCACCAAACCGTTCGCGTTTGAAGGGACTCACCGTTGTGAAGTTGCCGAAGATGGGATCAGCAATCTGCTGGATAAGGTAGACACACTTATCATTATCCCTAACGACCGATTGCTGACGCTCTGCGACCAGAAAACCGGTGTGGACAGTGCTTTCAAACTGGCCGACGATGTACTAAGGCACGGTGTTCAGGCGATTGCCGAGGTTATTACCACTCCCGGCATGATTAACCTCGACTTTGCCGATGTCAAGGCAATCATGAAAGATGCCGGTCCGGCCTGGATGTCAATCGGCAGAGGCACCGGACAGAACCGGGCCGTGGATGCCGCCAAGGAAGCGCTGGCGAGTCCCCTGCTGGATGTCTCCATCGAGGGTTCCAAAGCCGTGTTATTCAATGTTGTTGGCGGCAGCAGCCTGACGCTTTTCGAAGTGAACCAGGCAGCCGACGTTATTAAAGGGGCAGTTGACCCCGACGCCAACATCATCTTCGGTGTAGCCAACGAACCGAGCATGGAAGGCGACGTCAGAATTACCCTGATTACCACCGGATTCATTAATAAATTGACCGGCACCAACAAGACGGGTGAAGATGAAGTAACCAACATGCTCAGAAGTCTGAAATCCGAAGAAGAGCTGGATGTTCCCTCTTTCCTGCGTCGTCCGCTGTTCAGCCACCGCAAACAGGCAGTACCTGCGGAAGAACGGGATAACCGAGCGACACATAAACATTTTGTGTAGGCATTACCCCGGAAGAGTTTATTCCAGTTTAAAAGGACCAATACGGCAGTAACTAGAAAAGGGTAAAGCAGGCAGATAATTTATAAACAATGTTTATAGAATCCCCTGCTACTATGATAGCAGTCAAGGCTGTGGGAAATAATCAACCACAGCCTTTGCTATTAAAAAAACGCCATATTGACAAACCCACACCAACTGATTATCCTAATATGTAGCAAAATCAATATATCTTTTTGCCCACCTGAATAATTCATCGATATGTCTTTTATCATATATGCGGGTTATTACTGGCAAAGCCAAGGGGCACCGACTGAAATTCCCCAAAGGAACGACGACACGTCCGGCGACAGACCTGGTTCGCGGGGCTATCTTTTCCATGCTGGAAAATATCGCCAGCGGCTGGGATAATGTACTCGACTTATACTCGGGCAGCGGCGCCCTGGGCATCGAAGCATTAAGTCGTGGAGCTGGGTGGGTGGATTTTGTTGATAATGAACCACGCTGCTGTGGTATAATTAAGGAAAATCTGGAAAGTACAAAGCTGGCGGCTAATTCTCATATCTATTGCCGCAGCGTGGAAAAAGCACTTCTCTTTCTTGATAAGGAGTACGATATTATATTGATGGACCCACCCTATTCAAACTCATCAATAGGTAACGTTATCACACAACTGGCAGAATCCAAACTTGTCACGACGAATACCACCGTAGTCGTGACCCACTCTCCCCGTCTGACTTTCAACTCGAAATACGGTACGCTAAAGCTTCTCAAAGAACAGCGCCATGGTGATAGCTGCATATCGATATACCAAAAGGAGGTTTCATCTTGACCACCGCCATTTATCCCGGCAGCTTTGATCCGATAACCAACGGACACATTGATATTGCTACCAGAGCTTCAAAACTTTTCGATAAGGTCATCATTGGCATATTCGCCAAACCGGATAAAAATCTGACCTTTCCGGTAGAGGAGCGCGTGGCACTGGCCAAACAAGCCGTAGCCCATTTACCTAAGGTTGAAGTAAAATCTTATGATTGCCTGACCACAGAGTTTGCCAGAGAGGTTAATGCCAACGTGATGGTAAGAGGACTGCGGATTCGGGACGACTTTGAAAGAGAGTTTGATTTTGCTATTATGAATAAGAGATTATTTCCGGAACTGGAACTGGTCTGTTTTATGGCCAGTCATGATTACCAGTTCCTCAGTTCCAGCCTGATGAAGGAAGTCGCCGGTTTGGGCGGCGATATTCACAACCTTGTACCCGAACATGTCGTCGATGCTTTAAAAAAGAAGGGACTAAGTAAATTATAGATAACAGATATATTCTCAGAATAAGCTACCTGTCGAAGGGAATTTTTAAGGGGAAGACTCAGGAGGTAAATTGAATGGCTTATAAGATTTCAGATGAGTGCATTAGCTGCGGCGCCTGTGAACCGGAGTGCCCGGTTAATGCCATCAGCGAGGGAGACACGACCTATGTCATCGACCCTAACAAGTGCGTCGAATGCGTGGGCCATTATGATTCTTCCAAATGCGCGGAAATCTGTCCGGTCGATGCTTGTATTCCTGATCCGGATCATCCGAGGAAGTAAGAGCGTCGGCGGCTAATGGGCCGAATATTAATAGTGGTTTAGCCACCGTCCAGAACGTAAACTGAGCCGGGTATTACCCGCTGATATATTAAAAACACAGTTTACCTATTGAAATATGATTGGGTGAGTGGTTTGGCTTTTCCCCCTTAAATAGTGGGAGAAATACCAAAGCTTACCCGGTTTTGTCTTAGTTATTAAAGAATTTCCGGACATCATCGAACTGTGCGGGGAATAATCCCAGCGCGATGGGGAAACCGTCTACAAGAAAGCTCGCCAAGGCCGAACCGGTTATTATGTCGCCAGCTCCCATGTATTTGACCCACATTGTCAATACCGCGCCGCAGAAAAAAGCCCCCAGGATAAATCCCAGTACGGCACCGCCAAGACGATTTACCCATCCCAGCAGCACCGCTGAAAGTGCCCATTTTACCAGCTTGGCGATTATAGAGGCGATAATCAATACCGCCAGCAGGATGACGGCAAAAGCCACGACTTTAGCCCAAGACTCTTCGGAGAAAACTGCACCAAGTTGGTCGGAATAGCGCCCGGCCAGGACGATGCCGACAATCCCCCCGACGACGATAAGAAAGGCTTTGACGATGCCCACCTTCAGTCCGATAAACGTCGGGATGGCGATAACTACCAGTATTATAATATCAAACACCCAGCTCATATTCGTTCACCTAAACCGTTTTCCATATTGTACTACTCGTAAATTAATGCGTCAACAGGATTATGCTTGGCGCACTGGCCATTTAGATATGGGAAAATGGTAACTACCGCATAGATTGTATATAGTCAGGCTTTGCTATTTTTCAGCAATAGCTTTAGCTTCAGTTTCGCCTGTTTTCTTTCGTAGCGTTCCATCAAGGTGGGGAAGTATTTCTCCAGGAAGGCATAGCGGCTGTGCATTTCTTCAAGCCAGCGCCTTCTTGCAGAATCCTCATTTTTCATGAGCTCTAGGCCGTTTTGCGCCAGTGAGCGGAATAATTTGATTTCTTCCTCAAGTCCGTGCTGAACCATCCTTTTCATGGCGTCTTCACTAATCTGGAAATGGTCATGTCTCTCTCCCGGGATAATATGGCGTTCAATCAGTCCCATCTGAATCAGAAGTCGAACCGTAGTGCTGATGGAACCTTTACTCGCCATCAATACCTCTGCCAGTTCCGAGGGAGACTGGAAAACTGGTTCAGAAATAAGCAACCAGCCGAAAACCCTGCCAGCCATACGCGGGAGTCCGGTCTGCTCGAAGACAATACCGACCTCTTCTACGAAGGATCTTTCTTCATTACTCAGAGATTTTGACATATCTCCACTCCAGCAAATTTTCGTATATTATAATACTTTTAATACGTTTTGTCAATACTAAACTTATAGTATATATTAGATTATTTAAAATATTTAATGAAATTTTTCTGGTTTTCCGGTAATTTTACCGGATACTCTTCTTAGTTCCCCAGTTCTTTAGCCCGCTGGTGGGCAGCCCTGACCGCTTCCCGAACAAGGTCAGCCAGTTTGCCTTCCTGAAAAACCTGCAAAGCGCGTTCGGTAGTGCCGCCTTTTGAGGTTACTTTACGGCGTAACTCGGCAGGCGTCTCGCCGGACTTCTCGAGGAGATTAGCGGCACCCAGCATCGTCTGGGCAACCAGCTCCTCGGCTTCTCCAAGAGAAAGACCGATATCTACTGCCGCTTCGGCTAAATATTCGGCAAAGAGGAAGAAATAGGCCGGACCGCTGGCGCTTACAGCGGTTACCATGTCGAGATACTTCTCATCGTCGAAATATATCTCTCTACCCATAGCCCCCAGAATTGCCCGTGTCCATTCCCTCTGTTCTTCAATTACCTCGCCGGTAGCCGTCCAGCCGCTCATGCCCAGCCCTACCTGTGCCGGCGTGTTGGGCATGACTCGTACGACGCGGTGGTGCCCCAGTTCCCGGCAAATCGAAGTTATCTTAACGCCAGCGACAATGGATAATACGAGCTGTTCCGGCTCAAGAGAACCATTTAGTTCATTATAGATACCCATAATATTTTGTGGTTTTACCGCCAGTACTACGATATCGCTGCCGATAACGGCATCACGGTTGCTCCCGGTGACATCTACCTTGTATTCTTCTTTCAGATACTCACGTCGCTCCGGGCTGATGTCGCTGATACAGATGTCAGACGATTTGGCCAGTCCCTTTTGAAGGACAGCCGCCAGTATCGCTTCACCCATGTTGCCGCCGCCGATAAAGGCTATTTTCATTCTGTTTTCTACCTCTCCCCCTGTGTTTCTCTATAAAGGGCGGCGGGCGGGAATAGATATTTTCCCCTTATCCCCCCACCTTTTTCTCTCTTTTCTACCTCACCCCCTGTGTCCCCCTCTCTTATCAAGGAGGGGGGAGGTTATAGAAGAGGAGCTGCACCACTCTTTAGACTCTCAGTGTATGTCACCTAACTACGAAGTTCACCAGTTTGCC
>CAZCZJ010000008.1:0-41635 GCA_964503235.1 uncultured Dehalococcoidaceae bacterium
TCGTTCGTTTGAATATCAACGTGCCGGCACAGATAGAAAACCAGGTCAGTGACACCGCTATCCGGGAAGCCCTGAAGGAAGCTCACTATTATACGGTGGCCCAGGACGTGCAGCGCGAGACCCGCCTGAGGATGGGGAACCGTACCGCCGAAGAGATAATGCCGGGCGATGCCCTGAAGGCTTACCTGGAATCGAAAAACATTCCCCCGGAGAGACAGAAGGTATTGCTGGAATACGGTGAGAAGCTGATAGAAGACCTTAGAGAAAGCTAGCCGATATCAACGTCATCCGTTGCAGCATGGTAGTGGTCTTTGGCATCATATATGAAGAATGCCGTAATTATCGCCACCGACGTCACCCCGATTGCCGCCACGGTAAACATCATATCGAAGCCGAACCTCTCGATAAAATACCCACCGGGTATCGCGAATATCGCGCCGGTATACTGCATGGTGGAGTAGTAAACGCCGAAAATCTTGGAACGGTGCTTAGGGGGAGCCTGGGTCATGATAAACACCTCGGTTACCGGCATCCGTAGCGCCATGTTAAGACCATGGACAAACAGCATGAGGTAGAGAGTGGGTCCCAGCGTGACCAGTTTAAAAACGTATATCAATACCCCGGATAAAATACCGGTGACGATAATAACCTTAACACTGCCGATTTTATCGGAGATATAGCCGCCGACCGGGCCAGCCCAAAGCCCCGAGGAAAACACGATAGACATCAGCCCCCCAGCCGTTGCATTGGAGGCTCCCAGTATATCGGTCATATACAGGGTAAGAAAAGGCAAGACCGACATACCGATACCGCCGCCGATGACCATCATCGTGAGAAAGGCAATCAGTCGCCGCTTGTATCCCGGTTGCGGCGGTTTCTCCACCATAATCTGTTGTTTCACCGCCTTTACATGAGCACTACCGCCGCGCTTGGTTAGATAAATCAGGAAAATCAGACCGAAAATGACTGTCGGTACGGCCAGTATAAGATACGAATACCGCCACCCGCTCTCCTCCCCGAAAGCGCTAAGGATAGCCCCGGCGATAATCGGTGCGACGAAAAAGGCGGCGTTGCCCCCCACCAGGTGAAGTCCCAGGGCCCGCCCGCGCTGCTGCGGGGGAACCGAGGCAGAAATAAGGGGTGTCGCCGCAGGGTGATAACCCCCGGACAACAGGCCCATCAGTATCAGGAATACTATAAACATCACGAAGTTGGGTGAAATCCCGACGAGGATGCCGGCCACAGCCACGCCAAGGGTGCCGATGATTATCAGAGGAGTCGGCCCGAAGCGGTCGGCGAACCAGCCGGCTGGTAACTGCCCCGTGGCGCTGGCAAAGGCGAAGGCTGCCGGTACGGCTCCAGCCTCGAAATAGGTCCCTATCTTGAAAAAATCCCGTATAGCCGGGAATAGTGGCTGCTGGAGGGCCATCAAGAAGTGATGGGCAGCATGCGCAATGATAAAAAACGGGAGCGATGAAAATATAAACGAACGCTTTTTAGGTTCCGGTGGTGTTGCCAAAGTAGCCTTTCAAAAATATTAGCCGTATCTAAATACGACACATTGTCTTTTCTTTTAAATCGCAGATTGATAGACAATCGCATTACGAAGATGGGAATATTGGATTCAGGATAATTATATATAGTACTAGATAAATTTACAAATCGAATGCTGCTACACCAGAGGATAGCTAATTTCGGCTGCCCCTCAGGAAGAAGGAACACAGTAGCGTCATGGCGATGATGGCGATACTCGCCCAGGTAAAGCTGTTGGCGTAGCCGTAGTGTTCGCTGAGATAGCCCATTATCGGAGCGAAGACAGCGCCGGTCCCCGTCATGGTAGAATAGTAAAAACCGTAGACGAAAGAGCGGTTACGCCCCGTGGTCTCGCCGATGATATACGCCTCGGATACCGGCATACGCATGAAGGTGGTTATCCCCAATACCAGCATCACCGCCCCGATTCCAATCCCAATAGGAGCGACCTTCATCAGATAGACGGCCCCACCGGAGACCAGGCACAATGTGATTATCAGCGGCACGCGTCCCAGTCGGTCGGAAATATAACCGCCCAGGGGACTTGACCAGAGCCCGGCCGAGGCGAATACGGTGAAATAGACCGACCCCGCGAACTCGCTGGCCTGAAAGTTATCAACAACATACAGCGGCATCAAAGCCGTGACCGAGCTAACCACTCCGCCGGTGAAGATGCTCAGCACCAGGAACATAACCAGCCGCAGGTAATTAACTCCGGGACGTGCCGACTCGTTATAAGCATCAGAAACATCCGAAGCGCCGCCAGCTGCCCTGGCTCCCCTGTTTACATATATGGCTATGATTATACCGAATATTAAAATCGGGACCGACAGCCCGATATAAGAAACACGCCAGCCCCAGGCCGTGGCTATACCCGCTGCTACCATCGGTGCTACCAGGAAACTGGCACTGGCGCCAATCTCGTGAAAACCCAGTGCCCGCCCACGGTCTTCCGGTGAGACCGCCGTGGAAACCATCGGCGCTGCGGACGGATGATAGCCACCTCCCAGTATCCCCATGAGGACCATGAAAACCAATAACATAGTATAGGTCTGCGAAATACCTATCAGGATTCCCGCCACAGCCAGACCGGAGATGCCGACAATCAGGAGAATACGAGTCCCGATACGGTCAGCCAGCCAGCCCGCGGGTATCTGTGCCACAGCGTACGACCATGAGAAGACCGAGTAAATGAGTAGCGTTCCGGCATTGCTCAGATTGAACTCGTCACGGATAAACGGCGATAAAGGCACCGGTAATGCCGTGATAACATGATGAACAAAGTGCGCCAGCACAAAAAGGGGAAGAAATCCCTTAAAAATGGAGCGAAATCTGGATCCTTTGATGACGGTTTCCCTTCCGTATTATTTTAAGCTACACCGTCAGTCGTGTCAAAGAATCCTATCCAACTCACACAACGCCACGGCGGTTGATAATATGTCTTAACTTTGATGGCATACCTGAAATAATGATATAATTACAAAGAAGTGTCCGAGTATATCATCCAGGTAGAAAACCTGGTAAAAAAATACGGCCAGCTAGCGGCCGTTAACGATATTAGCTTCGGCGTCGAAGCAGGAGAAATTTTCGGTTTCCTGGGACCCAACGGCGCGGGGAAGACGACCACTATCAATATCCTCTGCACCCTCGCCCGGCCAACCTCGGGGAAAGCTACCCTTAACGGCTTCGACGTCGTTCGACAGCAAAACCGGGTGCGTCAATCCATCGGTCTGGTCTTCCAGGACTCGAGCCTTGACGACAGGCTTACCGGAATGCACAACCTGCGTTTTCACGCCATGGTCTATAACGTAGCGAAATCCGTCCGCGATGAACGCATCGAGCAGGTGCTCAAGATGGTTGACCTCTGGGATAAACGCAACAATTTCGTTCGTACCTATTCCGGAGGTATGAAACGCCGCCTGGAGCTTGCCAGGGGACTACTTCATTATCCCAAGGTACTTTTTCTTGACGAACCTACGCTGGGACTGGACCCCCAAACACGGAACTACATCTGGGACTACATCATGGACTTACGTAAGCGTGAGGGAACCACTATTTTTCTTACCACTCACTACATGGACGAAGCCGAAAAAGCCAACCGTATTGCCATCATCGACCACGGTAAGCTGGTAGCGATGGATACTCCGGCGAAATTAAAGCGAATGGTCGCCAGAGATATCGTCACCGTTAAAACCGAAGACAACGATAAAGCCGCCGAAAATATCAGGACACGCTACCAGACGGATGTCAAAAAAGACGGAGACGCCCTTGTTTTCGACGTCGATAACGGCGAAGAATTCCTCCCCGGCTTCATCAGTGAGTCGGGAATCAAAGTGACCAGTATCAGCCTGCGTCATCCGACCCTCGAGGATGTCTTTCTTGAAATAACCGGCCATGAAATCCGCGACGAGGAAGTGGGCAATTCTTTAAAAGAGGCCATCCGACACGGCGGTCCCATGAGACACTAGGGAAGATAATGAGAAATCTTATCGGCGTATATACCATCTGGTACCGGGACGTACTGCGCTTCTGGTACGACAAGGCGCGTATGTTCAGCGCCCTGCTGTTCCCGATTTTCTTTCTGGTTATCTTCGGCGCCGGGCTTTCCCGAAGTATCGGCCCGATGGCGGAGGGAGTCGATTTTATACAGTTCATGTACCCCGGTATTATCGCCATGTCCGTCCTGATGGGGGCGTTCATGTCGGGTGTATCCATCGTCTGGGACCGCGAATACGGTTTCCTGAAAGAGGTACTGGTAGCGCCCATCAGCCGTATATCCGTGGCGGTGGGGAGAACACTGGGTTCAGCCACGGTGGCTACCATCCAGGGAATAATGATACTGGTACTGGCACCCATCGTAAATGTTTCTCTTACCGTCTGGATGGTGGTGGCGCTAATACCGCTTTCCTTCCTGCTGGCGGCTTCGATGGGTTCGCTGGGCATCTTGCTGGCATCCCGTATCAAGTCCACCGAGGCTTTTCAGGCGATTATGCAGATGCTGATGTTCCCGATGATGTTTCTCTCCGGAGTCTTTTTCCCCTTACAGGACCTGCCCGCCTGGATGAGCGTTATCGTGAAAATAAATCCGGCTTCCTATGGTGTCGCCGCTATCCGGCAGGTAGTCCTGGGAAATCCACCGGACTCACCGTTTACCATCTATCTCTTCGGCCACACCATGGGCATCTGGGAGAACATCGCCGTCATGGCGGCTTTCGGATTAATCATGATTATTCTGGCTATGTGGTCGTTCGGGCGGCAGGAATAGGTTTTATTTCGGTTACTTACTAGGCAAACAACCACGATTTTAAACGTCACAGATCTGGCTGTTTTTATATTTACTTCATGTTTTACTGCCTGTATAATCAAAGCAAGTTCTTTGTAGCGAAAAGGCCCGGATAGATTTTTTACGAATGACGGAGTGCACAATGAAAATTTCTGTAATCGGTGCAGGTTACGTCGGCCTCATTAGTAGTGTCTGCTTTGCCAAGCTGGGACACGATGTGGTCCTGATAGATATCGACGAAGAGAAACTGGCGGTTATCGCCAATAAAGAAGTCCTGCCCATTTACGAGGAAGGCCTGCAAGAGCTCCTTGAGGAAGTACATATCGAGACCAGCAGCGATTACGATAAGACCATCGAATCGGACGTGATTTTCATCTGCGTCGGCACGACCGCCGATGAGAACGGCGCGATTTTTTCGGAATATCTTATTAACGCCGCGGGGAAAATAGCCGAGGTCCTGAAAAAGCAGAGAGGCTATTGTGTTATTGCCGTGAAAAGCACCGTCGGGCCCGGCATGACGGAAAACCTGTTAATACCCTTACTGGAAAAATCGGGCAAAAAGGCAGGGAAGGGTTTCGGTGTATGTATGTCCCCCGAATTCCTGCAGGAAGGGCGGGGTATTTATCACTTCATGAATCCTTCCCGCATCATCATCGGCGAATACGATAGGAAGTCGGGAGACACGCTGGAACGCCTGCACCAGGGCCTCAAAGCACCCGTAATGCGCACCAATCTCCGGACGGCGGAAATGATAAAGCTCGCTTCAAATTCGTTTCTGGCGACCAAAATCTCGTTTATCAATGAGATAGGCAATATCTGCAAACAGCTGGGTATAGATACCTACGATGTCGCCCGCGGTATGGGAATGGACGACCGCATCGGCCATAAATTTCTTAATGCCGGTATCGGATTCGGCGGTTCCTGTCTGCCTAAAGATTTACGAATATTAATATCGGGAGCGAGAGAAGTCGGATACCAGCCAGATTTACTGCAGGACGTGTCCACCCTGAACGAAACCCAGGCGTTAAAACCGGTGGAACTGCTCAAGAAACACATTACGTTAAAGGGCGCTACGGTAGGGATTCTGGGGGTGGCATTTAAGCCCGGCACCGATGATATCAGAGACTCCAGAGCGATAAAAATAGCGGAGGTTTTATTGGCCAGGGGAGCCACCGTAAAAGCCTACGACCCGCTGGCTCTTGATTATTTTATTAAGACGTTCCCGAAAGTAACCCGAGCCACTAGAGAAGAAGTCATGGACTGTGACGCGGTGATGATTCTGACCGAATGGGAGGAATTCAAAGAACTCGATTATCGAGGGAAAATAGTCATTGACGGCAGAAGAATCGAGAAAGCCAGAGAAGCCCGGATATACGAAGGGGTATGTTGGTAATAACTTCAAGATAACAGTCGAGTACGGGACTCTTATATACACTTATCGAGCCTGACCCTGGTAAAGCTGCCAGTAGTCTTTTTGATTGTCCATCAACTCGTCGTGCGCACCCTCTTCAGCTACTCTACCCCGCGTCATGACGATTATCTTATCAGCGTTAACGATGGTTGAAAGACGGTGGGCAATAATAATAACAGTGTGGTCTTTAGATATCTCATCGATAGCCTTCTGAACGGCCTCCTCGGACACGCTATCGAGAGCATTGGTGGCTTCATCGAAAATCAGAATATCCGGTTGCCGTATCATCGCCCGGGCAACCGCGATACGCTGCTTCTGTCCGCCCGAGAGTCTTACTCCCTTATCACCTACCTGAGTATCATATCCCTCCGGTAAATCGGTGACAAAATCGTGGGCATCAGCATAACCGGCAGCCCTGATAACGTCCTCGTCGGTATATTTTTCAGAACGCAGGGTGATATTATTCTTTACCGTGTCATTAAAGATAAACGTATCCTGGTCTACATATCCTATCCTGTCCAACCATGAAGATAACTGATATTCCTTGATATCGACACCGTCAATCAATACCTCGCCGGCATCCGGTTGAAACAAACGCAGTATCAGACTGACTATCGTTGTCTTGCCCGAACCGGAACGCCCGACGATAGCGGTTGTTTTACCCTTTTCAAAATTCACCGAAATGTCTTTTAGGGTTTTGGTTCGACCCTGGTATGAGAAGTTAACGTCTTTGAACCGGATGCCCGAGTTAAATGAGCCGAATTTTTTACTCCCGTCTTCGATGGTACTGATTTTTTCACGCTGGATTGAATAGATAGCTTCGCAATCGGGAAGCGTACTCATAATCTGCAGGTAATATGTGCCAATGTTACCAACCATGGTAAACAATCGGAAAATCGCAAAGCCAAAGGTGCCGTATACAGGCACCAAATCCACGAAGGACAACGGAGCGGTGATTTTTATAAGCAGGGCTATAATTCCAATGGCAAGATAAAGGACCAGAAAAAGGAAAGGAACCGGAACGTTCTGCCATATGTTTCGTCTTACATAATATGCCCAGCGTCTCTTGATTACGCTACCAAATCTTTTTATCCAGTCTGCCCCTGTATTGTAGACCTTCACCTGTTTAATACCGGTTATCACTTCGTTGAGGATTACATTGGTTTCCCGGTTGGCTTCTCTCTCGCCTGCGGCAGAGTAATAGGCTACCCTTTTTCCGATGAAACGGGTGAGAAGATGATATCCTATCGTTATCGCTATAACAGCAATTGTACCCAGCCAAGATAACGAAAATAAAAGAACAAGTACAGATATAGATAGTATTGCAAGCTGTACCAGTTCGGCTATCGAGTTTAATAACAGGGCGATTTGATTGGGGCCGGTAACTACATTGTAGATTAACTCACCCTGCTGGTGGTCGATGAAGTGCTGGTAATCAGCTCTGATATACTTATCGAATATTGCTTCCTGATTCTTCCGTACCAATTTGGTAGCAAACCTGGTTCGAAAGTTAATAAATATAACCTTCGATGTAAAGGTTAGTACGGCGATGATAAGAAATACTATACAATAGCCTATAAACCTGTCATCTATAGGTAAAAGCCCGGCTATTCTATCAAACAGGCTGATAATGAAGCTATTTTGTCCGGTACCACCGGCGAACGCCGAGGTAAGTATCGGATAGATAGCCGCCACGTTGGCAGCTTCCAATATACCCGTAACCAGGGAAAGTATTAGTATCCCCAGAAATCGCAGCTTGTTATTTCCTAATAAATACCGTATTACGTGGATACTATCTCTTAATGCCATCTGTCTTTTACCAGGTCTTCATGTATCCGAGTCCAACGTTCTCAGTGCTATTCGGTATCGGTTCGTGGTGATATCATTCTATAGTATTACTTCCCTGCCAGCAAGGCAATCAATATTCTTTAACCGATAATAGTGGCTCCGTTTCCCGCTAGCGCTTGACCAGGCCATCGAGGATGGCGACAAATTCTCCGGTCATTTTACGGTGGGTGTACCTGTCGATTTCCTCCCTGAGACCGTGATAGGGTACTTCTCCCTTCAGCTTGTATTCGCCATAGAGGTCTCGCAAAGAATCCTTGATGCTATCCGTCGTGACAGCGTGTATGCCGCCTTTAGTCTTTGTCAGCAGTACATCAACAACATTGCCGGCTACTCCTCCCGTAGCCAGTACGGGTCTTCCTGAACCCAGATATTCGAAAATTTTAAGCGGATACCACCCGTTTTCAGCAGAGTCATCCCAGTCCATGAGCCATAACAACTGCGACTCCTTTTGTTTTTCGATAGCGGCCTGCTGCGGCACCGTGCCGTACTGTTTTACCACACCGGATAGCCCGTATTTGCTTATCTCTTTATCCAGCCATGCCAGTCTGGCTCCATAGAACCTGACCTCAACGTTATCCGGGTCCATGACGCCTTCAGAAATAAGACTACGGAGAGAAATCAGAAGCTTGGCGGGGTCTTGCTTTCTACCATAGATAGTGCCGGTGTAAGTGATGGTGAATTTGGAGGTCAGCCTGGATGGGGTTATATCGGTTTTCTCCGGATCGAAGCCGTTAGTGACGGCATATATTGCTTTACCTCTATGGAGTGTGCCCAGTCTGTCTGCCCACGGCTGGGAAACAGTTACCAGAGCGCCAGATACTGACAGGGTTTTACGCTCAATCCTTCTATCAAACATTCTTCTTAAAGGGCTGTAGTAGTAGTTATGGTTCTGCGACCAGAGGTCGCGAAGGTCTGCAATCCAGGGGACCCGGTACCTGTTTTTCAGTTCCCGGGCAATGAGATGGCCGGTTACTGGCGAAGAGCTGCTGATGATGGCGTTTATATTTTCTCTGGAAAACAAATCATCTCCTGCCGTTACAGCCAAGGATTTCCAGCCTTTATACGAGTCGGGGTAATTGATAATTTCTCCACCGAGAGAGAGAACACGGCCTATCAGAGACTTTCTGGAGGTAGTGGTAAAGTAATTTTCTAGCCGGCTTTTCGAGTCTAAATCAGCTTTTTGCCTGAATAACTTCCTCCAGAAGCCCGAGGCATCTCGGTATGGTGTCTCGATAGCTGAAATCCCGGGTGGCAACGGGTTATCCACAGGTATATCCGTAGTGAGTAGAACGGGTTGCCACCCGAACTCCGGCAGGTACTTAATTAAGCCCGGTATACGAGTACCAAAATAGCGTGCTATAATCAAGACCTTGTTCAACCGCCCGGTCTCCCCCCTTTCGAGGTTTGCGAGTGCCGGTTTATGGCTTGAGAAAGTAACAGCCACCCCGACCGTCAAAGCTTAATTCTGGATTGATATCCCGTTTGTTAATGAATTCTTCGGTGGCCTTTTTGGCCCCGATACAAGATTCGCAGTCATCAATAATAATACTACCCCCGGATTAAAGGCATCAGTGACCTTCCCTTTTCAAATCGAGTACCGTCCTGACAATATCATCCACCGACAGCGAATGAGCTTTAAGCAGGTATTCCTGGTTCCCAACTTCATGGCTGAAGGTATCTTTTATCCCCATTCGGCGGAATTTACATTTGATATCAGATGTCTCGGAAAGAACCTCGGCGACGGCGCTTCCCAACCCGCCGATGATACTATGCTCTTCTATAGTTACGATAACTTCCGTTTCCCCAGCGGCGGTCAATACTGCATCCCTGTCTAGTGGCTTAACCGTGGGCATACTGAGTACGCGGGTGGAAATACCCTGTTCTGATAACAACTTAGCTGCCTGAACGGTGTTGCTCAGCATACACCCGGTGGAAATTATCGTGGCGTCTTTACCATCTTGTACCTCGATAGCCTTGCCGATACTGAAGGCAGGCACAGACTCATGGACAACCGGCTCACTGGTTTTACCGAGACGCAGATAGCACGGTCCCGGCCAGGCGACGCAGGCCTTGGTTGCCTGAGCCGCTTCCAGTGGGTCACCGGGAGCGATAACAGCCATGTTGGGCAGGGCGCGCATTATGGCCATATCCTCGGTGGCATGGTGAGTTATACCCAGAGCGCCGTAAGCCAGTCCCCCACCCCCCATGACGATATTTACATTAACGTTGTGGTAGCACACATCGTTGCGAATCTGCTCCAGACAGCGGAACGTCGGGAAATTAGCAATAGAATAAACGAAGACAATCTTGCCGCTTAAAGCCATCCCGGTGGCCACGCCAATCATATTCTGCTCGGCGACACCCATATTAACGAAACGGGACGGGTATTTCTCCATAAAGGGCTCGAGGAGAGAAAAACCGAGGTCACCGGCAAGAAGGTGGATGCATTCGTCATCGCCAGCCATATCCATCAGGGCCTGAACAAATGCTTTTCTCAATCGGATACCCCCAGTTCATCCAGTGCTTCCCGCAACTGCTTATCATCCGGCGAACGGTAATGCCAGGCTACCTGGTCCTCCATAAAGCTGACTCCCTTGCCCTTGACCGTATGAGCGACAATGCAGCTCGGTCTTGCCGGCTCGAACGGTGCCTCTAGTAAAGCTTTTTCAATTTGCTCATGGTCATGGCCATCTATTTCCCGCGCCGACCATCCGAAAGACCGCCATTTATCAGCCAGCGGCTCCAGGTCGAGGACTTCCGTCGTTCTGCCGAAGCCCTGGATTTTGTTGTAGTCCACTATAGCCACGATATTATCCAGCCTGTGCTGGTGAGCGAATAATGCCGCTTCCCAGGTAGAGCCTTCGTCACAATCCCCGTCGCTGAGGATGAGGTAAACGCGGTACTTCTTATCATCATACTTAGCCGCCAGCGCCATACCGCAGCCGATGGGCAGACCGTGACCCAGAGCACCGGTGGATGCCTCAACGCCGGGCACGCTGTGAGTAATATGACCGGGAAGGTGCGAATCGTTCTGATAAAAATTCTGCAACCAATCCCGAGGAAAAAAACCGCGTTCGGCGAGGACTGCATAGACAGCGGAGGCGCCGTGGCCCTTGCTTAAAATAAACCGGTCGCGCTCGGGCCAATCCGGCTGTGCCGGGTCGACATTCAGTATGCGACCGTACAGAACCGCCAGTATATCGGCTATCGAGAGCGAACTGCCGAGATGACCGCTCTTAGCCCGGTGGACCATTCTTAAAATATGAGCGCGGATGCGGGTTGCCAGTTCTGGGTAATCAGTCATTATTTACCTTCTTTAAGAGTATAAGTCCTTCGTTCCGTACGTACGCGAGACTCCAGCTCATCGGCATTCTGACGAATCCAGTCGATGGTACGGGACAGGCCTTCTTCAAGGTCGATTTGTGGTTCATATCCCAAAAACTTCCGGGCCTTATCAATATTAGGCACCCGGATATCAATGTCGGTGAAATCGAGTGCCTTGAAAATAATT
The DNA here is from genome assembly GCA_964503235.1 of uncultured Dehalococcoidaceae bacterium. Lineage (GTDB taxonomy): Bacteria > Chloroflexota > Dehalococcoidia > Dehalococcoidales > RBG-16-60-22 > W425. Next base: position 11,587 of record CAZCZJ010000008.1, read on the forward strand.
TTCGATTTCGAGTTACAGAGTGCAATTATCTTTCTCGCCAGTTCGTATATCGTCAGAGTATTCCGGGCGTTACCGATGTTAAAAGCCTGCCCGACCGCTTCTTTCACTTCCAAGCACCTAACTAAAGCGTCGATAAAGTCATCAACATAACACCACGCCCTGATTTGCGTGCCGTCGCCGTAAACCTCCAGGTCTTCGTTTTTCAGGGCTTTGAGGATAAACCTGAGTACGACATGGTCGCCGACTCTCTTCGGACCAAAAATATTGAAGGGACGGATAACAACACTGGGAACGTTTTTCTGTCGATAGTAACTGAGGGCAAGGTGCTCCGATGCCAGCTTGCTGATGCAATAACACCAGCGGACATCCTGCACCGAAGAAAGAACGGTATTACCGTCCTCAGCGATGCCGAAAGCCCCCGCGCCGAAAACCTCGCTGGTGGAGAAGCAGACAACGCGCTGGCAATCAGGATTCTGAGCCACGGCTTTAAGCAGATTAGAAGTGCCGATGTAATTTACATCGAGGGTGTACAGGGCATTGCTGAGAACCTCCTGGACGCCTACCATCGCCGCCATATGCACGACGATTTGAGCGTCCTGGGCATTCCTGGAAACTTCCGGTGCGTTCAGGATATCCACTTGAGCCAGCTCAATATTTTTATTTCCTTTCAAGCTGGAATAAGCAAAAGTATTTTTCTCAAAATTCGTATCCAGAAGGACTACCTGATTGTCCTTCACCAGCCTTTCTGCCAGGGAAACACCGAGAAATCCGCCGCCACCGGTTATTAGGACTTTCTTATCTTTTATCATTTATACCTCAGCCTTATATTCTTTAATATATTGGGACAGACCTTCATCGAGTGAACGAGGCGACCACCCTAAAATTTTACGTGATTTACCGATATCCAGGACAAAGCGGAAAGGCTTTTCAGTATTATCACCGGTAAACGTCATCTCCGATTTCGAACCGGTAATAGACTTTATTTTCTCCGCCAAATCGATAACCTTGGTTTCCTGCCCAGAACCGATATTATAAATACCTGGCATATCTTTTTCCCAGGCTAGAATCGTCCCAGTCACTACATCATCAACATGAATGAAGTCGTTGGATTGATTACCATCCCCATGTATCGTTATATGGTCATTATGTAAAGCTTGCTTCGTAAAAACAGGAATAGCATTCTTTTCAGGCCCGAATTTTCCGTAAACTACCGCATAACGTAATATCATCATACTCATCTTATCAGCATAAAGACTGGTATAAAGCTCGCCGGTTAGCTTGGTAACTCCATAAATCGTGGATGGTTTAGCCGGATGTTTCTCGTCCACTGGCAAATACCCTGGGGGTTCAGAGTAAACATCTATTGTTGATGCGTACACGAAGGAATCAACCTTACTTCGGCTGGCCGCCTGCAACAGGTTGAACGTACCCCGGGTATTGGTATCAAAGAATGCTTGAAAATCATCAATGCTATCGCCATCGGGGAGTCGCGCCGCCAGATGGAAAACATCCGTGATACCATTATCTCTGATGATATCGGTTATCATATCCGCGTCAAGAATATCCCCGGTGAGTAAGTGGAATCTCTTTTCCTGAAGCAGCTGCTGTACCTTATCCGTTTTCCCGGAATGAGATAGGGCAAATATACTATTGCCCCGCCGCACCATTTCCCGGCAGAGGTGAGAGCCTATAAAACCGGTGGCACCGGTAACCAGGATATTCATACCAGACTTCTTCTCGTCATGATAGACTATCTATCGCAACACATAAATATTATCTCGGGCTATTCCCGTCAAAATGATACACCGCCAATCCTGTTTTTCCAAGCGAATTTGTGATGGTTAACCCTTATTTCACCTGATGGATTCCCCCCACTTTAGCTCTTTTTACCCTTATTATTTTCAATAACCTCTTCGTAGAGTTTTTCGTACTTTTCCGTCTGGGTGGTTAACGACAGGTTTGTTTTGATATACTCCTTTGCCTTTTGCGTCTTTATTCTGGCTTCATCCGGGTTATCGAATATATGCTGGATGGCGCCTCTCAATCCATTTACATCGCCATGTTCAACCAGATATCCGGCGTCCATTTTACGTATATCCTCACCGGCACCCGTATTTCTGCTGACAATTACCGGAGTGTTACACAGGATAGCCTCCAGTGAAGGTCGGGCACCCTGTTCGTAGACCGAAGGCTGGACAAGAACATCGGCATCAACCAGAGCCGAGAGCTTGTCTGTACCGCCTAAAAAGCCGGTAAATAATACCCTGTCCTGTATTCCCAAATCGTTAATGTGTTTTTCTAAAACCTGTTTATAACCATCATCGGTCCCGACGATTATCAGGACAACGTCCTGCTTTTGCTTTGCCAGCAGAGCAAAGGACTCTACGAGAAAATCAATTCCCTTTATCCAGTTGATTCTCCCTAAAAACATAACCACTTTTCTATCGCCGATTTTGTGTTTCTGCCGGAACACTCCAGGGGCAGGTAATTCAGAGAACTCATCGGCATCAACGGGTGGATGTATCAGTGTGATTCTTTCCGGCCTGGCACCCAGCTTGATGTATTCATCAGCGCCCACCTGCGTTTCGGCCACCAGCATACCGGCATCTCTTAAAATCCTGTAGCCGACAAGGACATCGTACAACCACTTGAAAAAAACCATGGGGCTTTTTCTGCCAGCAATAATTCTGGGAGCGGAACCATGCGCATCCACGATATATGGAATGCCGTATTTGGTCGCGTAATGGTGCAATACCAGGTTCTGAAAGCTGCGAAAGCAATGCATATGAATTACGTCGAATTCTTTGATGCTTTTCCTCGATTGAGAAATAATACCCGGCATCACGTGTAATCCCGCTATATCCAGCTGGCTGTGAAACGGGTAGACTTTTACTCCCTCTAAAGACTTAATGTAATCCCTGTCCAGTTTATAATCGCTGGTATATAAAACGACATTGTGACTGCGGTTACTCAAGTCCCGCGACAGATAATACAGGAGGTCGACTGTCCCGCCACCATGAGATAATGAGAAGAAATCAAAGACTTGTAAAATATTCACTTTCACCATTATAGCAGAAGGGAGTCACAACACATACAAAATCAGCTATAAATATCAGATAAATCTAAGAGCGGATTAAAAAGTTGAAATATGAATAAGATAAATCCAGAGACAGGATATTTTATACAAGTTGAATCGTAAAATTAAACCGGTAGCTTTCTAGTCTCCGATATATTCGAATATCCTTACATCAGGAAGTACAAACTGGACAGGACTAACCTCCGGTATGAGATCCCAGTCAAAGTGTTCGACTTCTCCCTCGGACATATAAACCATCTGGTAGTCTTCCATCGCTTCCAGGGGTATCGGGCTGATAAACGGATAAAGACCAACAATTTTCCGGTTTTCTGCACCCTCCGTCTGAAGGTATTCTAAAGCTTCCTCATAGCTAGAAAACGTGGTGATTTTCGTTATCCGCTTGTAGCCACTTACCTCTTCATAATCTATCACCACGGGTTTTTCATCGGTAACAGCCTCACCGTAGAAGTAGAACAGCCTGACACAGGTCATCCGGTAATATTCCGGATAATAGATTATTTTCGGGATCAATTGGTCATTATAAGGAATCAGGTAGATTTCAAAATATTGCTCTACTGGCACACCCGCCCAGTTAGCTATGGCAGGGAATTTAGATAATGTCATATCATAATCAATGATGACATACCTGGTATTAAATTCATGTAATATATCCAGTATTTCCTGGTTATGGGGTACATCGGTGGATAACAGGTAAGCAGCCGCCTTTTTAATCGGTCCCTGAGCCTGAGACGGATTGGCATTGGGGATGCGCTGCGCGATACGTGTAATCCAGTATCCGTAGTCCCACCAGGACGTTACACCGTAAGCCGATTCAGGGTATTCGAATGATTCCCCCGGGGGCGGATTTTCGTAGAGAGCATAATAAGCATCGGGGTCATCAAACGGCTCCGGAGTGTTATCTTTCATCCACAGGAGGGATTCCTGCCAGCCGTCGGAAGGCGCGTATGGCACCGGCTCAGCCTGGGATACCGCTTTACCGATATTCCAGAAAAATACTGAAAATAATACAGCTACCGTAACAATAACTACACTAACAACCCTAAAGCTATGTTCATAGGTTTGACTTCTCTTTTTAACCGCTTTATTTTTTCCACCCGTATCGGCGGGCGTATTAAAATCAGGTTCAGGACTTTTTATCAGGTTTTTCAGGCCAGCCACCCATATAATCTGCCAGGAAATAAAAGCGGTAAGAAGGGCGATATTAATCGCCATATAATAAGCAAAACGTTGCTGCCCGATAGTGGCCACCAGCACTACCAGTGTCCAGATAATAAAAAGCAGCCAGTGGTTTTCTTTGCCGCGATGACGGATATACAGCCATAACAATACTACGAACGCTATTATACCGAAACCGGGTATGGCTATATCCCTGGTCAGGAATAATCCGGTGGTGAAATTGCCCCAGGCTTTCCCGATGGTAAATTCTCCGTTCTGAGTAAAGAAAGACTGCATTTCTACAGTAGTCTCAGCTGAAGCTCCTCCGGGATTGAATATGGTAAATCTCTCCATCATCGTATCGTAAAGGCCCGGGGCAGCCAGCGAAAAGATAATAATAATCACCACGCCGATTAATACCAGTACCGCGGGGAAATAGGCGGGTTTGAATTTATGACTACTGATAAACCAGGAAATTACCGCGAGAATCGGTGGAATCAGCACTGCGGCAATTATAGCCAGAGTGATATCCCGGGACGGTGAAAAGGGTAAAAAGATAGCGGCAGCAATAAGAAATACTAAAAAGCCGATGATACCAAGGTATTCAGTGGATTTCCGTTTCAGATGGTCGATGATAAATTGAATCACAAAATACAGGGCGATGATGAAAACAAAAAGGAGACCGCCCTGCCAGGTAATGAGGTAAATCCCCAGGAATAATCCTGCCAGGATGGTATAAATCAGCGGCTTACGTATTACTTTCCAGTCACGCTGTATGACACTGCCGAAGGTGAGTTCATTTTTGCGGGCTTGTTTTATTGCCAGAATAAGAAAGAGAACCGCCACGACGCTGAACAGCGCCTCGGCGACGTGCTGGTCGGTGAAGCCGAGTATAGACCGCCCCAGGAACTCTCCGGGCATAACAGCGATTAAGGCAGCCGCGATAATACCTACCCACTTATTGAATAATGCCTTGCCGATGAAGAAAACTGGAATTACGATTAGTGCGCCCAGAATAGCCGGAAAGTATACGCCGACAACATCTACCGTATACTGGGAGGGAGAACCCAGACCGACCACCCAGGTGATACCGCCCAGAAGCCAGTTAAAGAAATGGGCACCGCCGATGGTGACACCATCCGGGTAGATGAAATACGGATTGAAGCTGGTAAGATGCGGGAAATTGTGGGCCATATTATCAACGAGGTACATGTGGTAATAGGCATCGATACTGGAAAATTTTATCCAGCCACCGGTGAAAATCTTGTCAAAGGGGAGAATCGTTCTGATAAGAAAGGATAAACCGCAAAATAGTGTGATAAATATACCGGTAAGCATATTCGGTGAGAGTCTATTCATAGCAGTTTATAGGCTGCCTAGAAAGCTGCCCCCGTTTCATCAGGTTTGGTAAATTATGTCATATCCCCTGTCTGGCAACAAGGGGGTTAACCCTTAATTATTCTCGATTTCGGTAAGACCCGATAACTCCCCTGGCTTTTTTAAACAGCTCGCGGGCCTGCTCGCGGTTTCGCAGTGTAGCAACGACTTTTATCTGCTCTTTTATAAGAGCCGGATTTAAGAAATAGTATTTCCCGAACCTTTTCCTGAGGTAGAATTCCCGGAAAGCCTCGTTGGCAAAATCAAGGAGTTCATCGTCAGAACAGTCCTGGGTGAGATTGGCGTTGGTGTGCAGGCTCCATTCACCCAGGTCGATTTTATCCCCGGATATCAATCCGGCCTTGAGGGCAGAATCGTACAACTCCGTTCCAGGGATGGGGGTGGTCAACGAAAAACCGTGAAAATCCAGTGCCAGTTCGCGGGCGAAAGCCATCGTTTCATGGATGGTGGCTCTGGTCTCACCAAGCATTCCAAGCATGAAATAACCAGTCACGTGTATTCCCGCCTGTTTAGTCCAGGCGACAACTTCACGCATCTGGTCAAGTGTTTCGTTCTTTTTCATCGAGTCCAGTACCTGCTGGTTGCCCGATTCTATGCCATAGGCAATACCGCGACACCCGGCCTCGTACATTGCCGCCAGCATTTCTTCAGTCATCAAATTCACCCGTCCGTTGCAGTACCAGACTATCTTCAGCTTTTTATCGACAAGCTGTCGGCAGAACTCCAGAACTCTCTCCCGGTCGAGGACAAAGGTATCATCGTTGAAGAAGAAACCGTTGACATTATAGGTATCGTACAGCAATTCCATTTCCCGGATAATATTCCCCGGACTCCTGCCCCGCCATTTATGACCCCACATATCTTTAAAGCAGAATGTACAGCTATAAGGGCAGCCCCGACTCGACACCAGGTTGGTACTTCGTATCCTGCCAAATCCCCTGATTTTTATACCAAAACTCTGGAAGTGGTCTTTGATATAGCGTTTCATCTCCAGCAGGTGTCTGGCCGGAAACGGGATGGTATCCAGGTCGGTGATGGGTTCCACCGGTTCAGTTATATTAATCCGGTCATCAGCCTTGAAAGCGATACCGTTAATACCGCTGATGTCACCCCCCTGCCCTATAGCCGATACCAGGTCGACTATCGTTTTTTCACCTTCGCCGAGAACGATGAAGTCAGCCGCAGACGCCTGGAGTAATTTCTGGGGGAGGGCTGTCGCCAGTGGGCCACCCAGGATTACTCTGGCTCCGGCATTGTCTGTCTTGACAACATCAACCAGTCCGAGTAGCGTCCGGTATTCCGTAATCATCCCGGTGATGCCGACGATTTCAGCACCGGTCACCCTTTTTTGCAATTCGTTACTGTTAACCCGGTGAACATTCAGGTCGATGATTTTCACATCGTGTCCCGCCTGTTCCAGAGATGCGGCGATATAGCCCAGTCCGAGAGGAACGTAAACATTGGGACTCCAGGTTCTAAGCCGAGGATTAAGCAGAGTTATCTTCATGTTACTGTTTTATAACCGGGCGGTGTCCCCGGTCACGGTCTAACCGGTTTTTCGGTGTGTCAGGATAAAATCTGATTATTAGAGGATTGCGCATAGCCTGCTTAATTTCAGCCTCTTTTAGAGCGAGCTCTTCTTTAATAGTACGGTGTTCCACCAGCACGACAAGGCAATCGGCACCTTTAGCCGCCTCTTCTAACGAGGTGTAGCCGTACCCTTCCACCAGCGGGTCACAGGGAACTACTTCATAACCATCATCCTTGAGTATTTCAATAATTTTAAGCGCCGGGCTGTTCCTAGTATCATAAGTGTTCGGCTTATAGGTGATACCCAGAGCTATTATCCTGGGTTTTTTGATATCTTTAAGGGCATGTTCGATTTTAGCCGTAATTTTTTGTGGTACTTCATCGTTAATCAGCCGGGCGGTATGGATAAGGCGTGAGTTTACCGGGTCGACTTCCTTGATAAACCAGGGGTCAACGGGAATACAGTGACCGCCGGCGCCGATACCCGGCTTGAGGATATCCACCCGGGGGTGCTTGTTAGCCAATTCAATGGCCTCGATGATATCAACACCGAGCCCTTCGGCTACAGCAGCGAACTCATTCGCCAGGGCGATACCGACATCACGACTGGTATTCTCCATGAGCTTCACCATTTCGGCGGTAACGTCATCGGTCAGGTAGAGATTGCCTTTGACGAAAGAAGCGTAAATTTCCCGGGTCATTTCAGCAGCTTTACCATCGAGTCCACCGATTACCCGGTCATTATTGACGATTTCATCAAAAACCTCTCCGGGTAAAATTCTTTCCGGGCAGTGGCAGAGGTAAATATCCTCGCCTACCTTCATTCCGCCCTTTTCCAGCAGAGGCGCGATAAGGTTTCTACATGTAAGAATCGGGACGGTGCTTTCGACGATTACCAGATTACCGGGACGGAGGCAGGGGACAATGGACTCCACCGCATCGATAACCTGGGAGAGGTCAGCTACCCGTCTTTCTTCATCGAGGGGTGTCGGGACGGAAATGATAAAGACATCCGCTTCACAGGGAGTCTTCTGGGCATGGAGGTTTTTCCTCACATCCGGTTCACTGAAAATTTCCCTGATATCGTTCTCGGCGAGGTGAAGGACTCCCTCGTTGATGGCATTGACCACGTTTTCTTCGATATCAACACCGATAACTTCATAGCCAACACGAGCTAGCATGATAGCCAGCGGCAACCCGACATACCCCGTGCCCATGACGACGATTTTCTCAGCCACTGAGGTATACGCCTCTCTGCCATTCGATAGTCCTGGGGATTCCTTCCTCCAGGCTTACCGTGCTTTTATGTCCTAAATCATGGATTGCCCGGGAAACATCCACCCTTTTGAACATAGTGGTATCCGGCTGTTCGTCTTTGTATTCAACCAGGCTATCGTTCTTACCCAGGTAACGTAGGATGATATCCGAACACTCCTTCATATCATGCAGTTCACTGCCGGCGATGTTATACACCATGCCGGGTTTGAACTTCTGATAGATATTGGCCAGCGTCCCGACGGTATCATCGACATAGGATGAGGTACGCTTGTGCTTGGTGTACACAGTATAAGGCAGATTATGGAGGGCGCGGTAGATGAACACACAGATAGCGCTCCGGTACTGGGAATAGTATTCACCGGGACCGTAGGTGTTGAAAAGTCTAACCCGTACCGTTTCCGTACCGAACTGGTCGGCCGAGTTTAAAATCTGCATCTCGTTGACCCATTTGGTCATAGCATAATCGTTCATCTGCCTGACGGGTACCTTATCCATGACTTCTTCACTCATAACCTGGCGGTAGTCGCCATAGACCTCAGAGCTGCTGGTAATTATCATCTTGAATTTCAGGCGTTCCTGCATGCGGATGATATTCTTGGTGCCGATAGCATTGGTTTTCCAGAGGTTTTCATAGTGGTCCTCACCGTTACGCCGTCCGAACTCAGCGGCAAGATGGTAAACAAAGTCGAAATTCATGCTGGAGAGCAGGTTTTCGACCTGGCGGAATTCACCGATATCACATCGGATGTAATAAGGCTCATCGGAGTGCGTCCTGTCGGCAATCCAGACTTCATTATCTCTTTTTTCCAGTTCTGCTGCCAAGGGTTTGCCTACCGCTCCCAGACCACCGGTTACCAGGATTTTCATATTTTCCCCTCCACAACGTCAATAATTCTTGCTGCGGCTTTACCATCGCCGAAGGGATTCTGCCAGCCTGTTTCTCTCTTCATCATGGTTTTAGAACACTCTACTATTTTATCCGGAACAGTGCCGGCCAGGATATTGGCACCCACATCGATAGTCTCCGGTCTTTCCGTGTTATCCCTCAAGGTAACGCAGGGAACGCCGAGGATGCAGGCTTCTTCCTGGACACCGCCGGAATCGGTAAGTATCATCCGGGCATTACTTTCAAGCTGTAAAAACTCAAGGAAATCTACCGGCTCGGTCAGGATTATCTGCCGTGACCGGGGCCTGAGCCGGAATTCCGTCATCATTTTCCTGGCGCGGGGGTGAACGGGGTAGATGACCGGTAAATCATGGGTAGTGGCAACCCTGATAACACCTTCGAGAATAGATGCAAATCTAGCGCGGTAGTCCACATTCTCCTGGCGGTGTATCGTCATCAGTATGTATTTTTTGTATTGTACGCCCAGCTTATCGATAACGGAGGTCTTACTCTTCGATATTTTTAAATTTTGATTGACAGCATCAACCACAGTATTGCCGGTAACGTATAACTTGTCTTCGTCGATGCCTTCTTTCTGCAGGATTGCCCTGGATTTCTCGGTGGGAATGAACAAAAAGTCGGCACAGTGATCCACCAGAACCCGGTTTATCTCTTCGGGCATGGTCCTGTCATAGCTTCTCAGGCCGGCTTCGATATGCCCGACCTTGATATTAAGCTTGACCGAAGCCAGAGCCGCGGCAAGGGTAGAATTGGTATCGCCTTCAACCAGAACAATATCCGGGCATTCCTGCTGTAATACCTTTTCTACGCCAGTTAATATTTTACCGGTCTGGTCAGCGTGCGACGATGAGCCTACTTCAAGATTATGCTTTGCCTGAGGTAATTTAAGCTGTTCTATAAATACTTTGTCCAGGTTATAGGAATAATGCTGACCGGTATGAAGAATAAAGAATTCGATTTGCCTTTTCTCCAACTCCCGGATAACCGGCGACATCTTGATAATCTCAGGACGCGTTCCCAGAATAACAGCCGTCTTCATCGTTAAACCTCGTTCCCTTTGTCGTCATTATAAGGACTGGGGGTGATGGGGGTCAAGATTTCAGAGAAACGTAGTGCACGGAGATGGTATTGTAGAAAAAATGGAGCCAGCGGTCAGAGTCGAACTGACGACCGGCGGTTTACGAAACCGCTGCTCTACCACTGAGCTACGCTGGCATCAGACACGATTTTACCCTATTTTCTACCAATAAGTCCACAATTGTAAACATTTTGCTAACCAACCGTTTTAACTGGCACATCCGCCGGGGCTATTTGTAGCCCTTCCCCTAATCGTTGGACTGCGGCTTCTTGCAGCCCGGGCAGAACATGGCTATAGGTGTCCAGTGTGATAGCAACGGTACTGTGGCCGAGCCTGTTCGCCGAAAGCCTTTATTAGGCATCTACCATAGAGCTGAGCCAGGTAGATCCGCCACTTCTTTTTTTGCTATATTAACCCTATTAGTCACAAAATGGCTTTTTGTTAAACGCAGTCTTTACGCACATGTATTCATCCCGATGTTCATCCAATGGTGACACCTACGGAATTAACTCAAAGGTCTTGCGGGAGAGCCGAATCATAAGTCATGCTGGTGGTATTGTTCGTCATCCTCATCAGCCGACTCTTCACTTTGATATTCTGGAGAAACCGAATGATATGGCGACTGCTCCATGAATTCATCAGTCACCCTTTTTCGATATTCACGACTTAATGGGACTAGGTCAACCGAAGGGTCATCTCGTGAAATAAGCTCACGTAATTCATTTTCTGACTGGGCTACAGGGGTAAAAGCATCGCCAGAGGGGCCTTGTACTCGCTCAAACCAACCCATTTTGGTCCAGACGAAAATCCTTCCTTCCTCAGGGTTGTCCGGGGCAGTCCCCAATATTCGGAGTCGAGTACCACGGAACTCATCCCGTGTAATATTTTCCCTGTCTTCAACCATTTTACACCTCCCTGATGACTGAGACGCACACGTGCTTGATTTCATTATACATTAAATTAGACCTAACGGAGGAGAAGTGAAGTCTGTGCTGCGCTTAGGTATCATATTAATAAGTTGAATTTTCTGTAACGCATCGAGTTCATATTTGATTAGATTGTTTGTGTATTAAGACGTTTTGTGCTACTTTCACGATTTTAGATACGCATGGAAGGGCAGATATCCCAATGTTTGTGTAATGGTAGACATTGCTGAACGGATAACACAGAGGAGAGTGCTGCTACTCCCGTTCCTAATTGAACAATCTGACGATATGTACAAACAGATGGAGGCCAACACTGGCGGACGGGGAGACGGGGGAGGCTCCGATCTTGCTTGATATTACTTCACCGCCACATTAATTCTTTAGTCCTAAAAAATACGTATGACTAACCGTCCATTAATAATGTAACTAGCCCCAAAAGACACCATCTTTTATTTATACTCAGGTGTAAATACACATTGACATATCTGAACAAATAAAGTAATATACCCTAACCTTTTGTTTATATTGTATATATCGTTGGTAACAAAGATATTTTAAATCCGAATTAATGTATCCAGTTAGGGGGAGTGTGAGAGGCTTTTGGAAATGAAAAAGACAATAGTTGGAATCATATTGATTGTTATATTTATAACAATTCCAATGGCGTGTGATAACGCCACATCTTCGACCAGTTTTGATACAACTACTCAGAACCCTACGACCGAACCCGATTATCCCGTTTCCGGGCGTTTGGATGTGTCACCTATCACCGACAAGGAAATGGAGATACATTTCACTATCGATATCGAGCGTATCTGGGATGGTACCTGGCACTACGTTGAGGCGACCTCGGATACGCTGGCTGATTCTAAAGCCTGGATAAAGGTATTGTGGGCGGGGATCGACGGGCCTTATTCCGAAGCCAGGCAATATACGGAGATTCCCCTTGAAGATATTGTCGTGAGTGGTGATACATCCTGGGAAGGTAATGCCCTGGAAACCAGGACCATTGAGTTATGTAGTACTATTCGGTTGCCCAAGGATGGCAAGTGGGATTTTAAAGGCCAATTTGCTGGCGATAATTGGATAAGGCCGGTAAGCCTAACTCAAAGGCTGGCCGTCGCCGATGGTATTGTCGTCCCCAATTATCCTCAAGACCTACTAGATAGTCCTCTGGCATATCTTGAGCTTTACGGCCACGGGTTAACAGGAAAGGTGACAACAAATGAACAGTATCCGGTATCTGTGGAACTGGATATGACACATCCGCCCCTTGCCGGAGAAGAAGTAACGGTAACCTGTCTTGTGCGTTCGCCATATTATGATATCGATGATTTTAAGGTTAGAACCTATTTTAAAAAAAGAAATGAGGACAACGAAATCGTCAATGTATCGGCCACAGAAATTGTAGTAAGTACTGAAGTTGGCTGGGATGTGGATGCTTACGGCGACACAATCTGGAAAGACTGGGAGACGGATATTGCCAAAGATGAGACGATAAAGTTAACGCATATAATCGAATTTCCGGAACCTGGTGAATGGGAGATACGCGTTTATGGTAGTTGTATCCTACCGGAAGAGAAATATTACACAATTACTGATGCTATCAAACTGACTATTATGGAGGATAAGGCATACTACGGCTGGAAGGACAGAAACTAGTATATATTAATTGATTAGTGAATACTGGAATAATATGAGAAAAACATAATTGTACAGTACTTAAATTTATCAGGGGGTTGTCGATGAAAACACTGTTTATAATAACCAATTGTATGTTAAGGGTGTATTTTTTTCTCTCTACCGTTTCCCTTTCTTTCTGTAGGTTTGGAATTTATCAGTTGTGCTTGCGGAGTGGGATTTCTTTTAAAAATAGATTAATAACAAAAGCGGTAACCACGATAAAAAGCCCGATGAAGAAAATGTACGATAGCGCCGAGCTAAGGGATTCGCGTAGTGTCTGTAATAACTGCTCCAGATATGTAGGCCCTTGCGGTCCTGCCTGATTCAGAAGGGCCTGCAATTGTGCCTGTGATTCAGGGCTGACCAGAGCTTCGGGATTGTGTGCCAGAGATTCCAGTTGTTCCAGAGTGAATAAAGATTTGACGGCGTCTGGTAAGCGGGTAAGAAATTCTGTAGCAAATCGGTTGTTCATTATTGACCCAAAAACAGAGAGCCCGACAGAACCTCCAATCGAGCGAAAGAAAGTGGAAGAAGACGTGGCAACGCCGAGTATCTCACGGGGTACCGCATTCTGAACCGCAATCATATACAGCGGCATAGTGCTGCCCAGGCCTATTCCGGTAATGATGATACTGACTACCGCCGTTCCGTAACTTGTTTCTGGGGTCATCCTGGATAGTAATCCTATCCCGGCACCCATAACAGCCAGACCAAAAGCGCCCTGAATCCGGTAGTGTCCACCGGTGCGAGACAACAGCTGGCCGGAAACCAAGCTACCACCGACAACGCCTAGCATCATGGGCATCAAAAAAGTGCCGCTTGTGGTGGCGGTTACCCCGAGTACTCCTTGAAAAAAAAGTGGAATAAAGATAATAGAGCCGAACATGCCTATGCCCGTAAAGAAGGTAACAATAATCGACACGGTTACTATACGGTTTCGAAATAATGATAAAGGGATTATGGGTTCCTCAGCCCGGCTTTCAATGATAATAAACACGACCATCATTATTAATGAGAAGGCGAACATACCTATAATCGTCGCTGAGCCCCAGGCATATTCGACACCAGCCCACGTTAATGCCAGCATCGACGGTATGACTACCAATATCAAAGTCGCTAGCCCTGTATAATCGACATGATGTTTCACAATGCCAGGTTTAATATTCGGGAAGAATTTTATAAATAGGAGAATAACCACTAAACCTAACGGGATATTAATAAAAAAGACCCAATGCCATGAAAGACTATCTGTTAAAAAGCCGCCGAGCGACGGACCGATAATGGACGAGATGCCAAAAACGCCGCTAATATAACCTTGATACTTGCCTCTCTCAGCTGGAGGGAAGATATCAGCGATGACAGTAAAAGCATTAGCCATCATAATGCCCCCGCCCACACCCTGTAATCCACGGAAGGCAATCAGCAGCATCATGCTGTTGCTTAAGCCCGAAAGCAAGGACGCGACGATAAATATACTCAGTCCGATGACGTAAAACATCTTCCGGCCGTACATATCGATCAATTTTCCCGTAATAGGAATTGCAACCGCCGAGGTGATAATATAAACGGAGGTAACCCAGGTATATTGACTAAAACCCTGCAGATCAGCGACGATACGGGGCATAGCCGTACCCACGACGGTCTGATCCAGTGAGGCTAAAAACATCGCCAGCATCACGCCGATAAACGTAACCACAACCTGTCGGCGCGGCAGACCACTAATATCTGTTTGATTCGGCACCGGAACCGAGTTCATCTTTTTATCTTCATCTTGAGCTACAATCTTACACGAGAGGATGCTTCTTGGGTTAAATACTGCAGCATACTGCTATGAGAAATACCTTGGTTGAGCAAATCATAAAAGATGGGCTTATATCTATTATATTGGATAGCTATTGGATATATCAAAAAGTAGATGAAATTGTCGCTGATTGGAAGAATCGACGTAATGATTATTGCTGGTTCAATCCCAGCCGCTGCCACTTTATGCTAGACTTCACATTTCTTGGGTTTCTCTTGATAACTCCCCAAAACTAACTTGAGGTGTAAAGGCATCATGGTATTATCCGGCCTTTTTACATATTAAAGAAGCCGAAGAGAATAGCCGGGACGATTATAACCAATAAACCGACCAAAAAGCCGCCGCTGATCAAACCACGCGCCTTTCGGTTATCATGGTAAAGCCTTACCAGCCCGCGACCGAATAGACAGGCGGCAATTATAAACAAAACAAGGGCAACAATAAAACTTACAAAGTACATAAGCTTACGCTCCTTTCTAATGCGGCAAAGTTATCACGGCAGATTTCACCGAGTAGTCTGACTGCTTTATTAGCGGCGGTATCTAAGTTTGGTGTCAGCTCCGTACCCCAGTCCAGCTTCTCCGGACGGGCAACCAGGAAGAATATTTCCGGCTCGTAGTCGAGTAACCCCCACATCCGTACCAGTTCGAGGACTCCTACCTGATGGAAGGATACTATATTCTTACCCGGTTCACGAAAACCGGGCCCCGGTTTAAACAGGCACACCTCCCCTGATGCTATATCAGCCATCATAACATCCACCACGATTACCCTTTGGATGCCCTCCAGGGAGCCAAGCAGATTGAATCCCCCCACGCCGCCTTCCTCAACTTTCACATCAGGCGGTAGTCCGGCTTCCCTCAACCTCCGGACGACGTGAACACCAAAACCTTCATCGCCCATGATGATATTGCCTACACCCAGCACTAATGTCGTCCCCGTTATATTATCGGTATTGGCCAATGGCACGGCTCCTCTGATTAATCTTCTTTTTCCTCGGTACTGGTGAGGAGATGCATCTCTTTAATCTCGGAGAATTTCTCGCGTATGGTCAGGTAAACGTGAATCATTATAAACATGATGAACAACCAGGTAACCACAAAATGGGCTATTCGTACCTCTATTTCATTATTGAATAATCCGTAGTTGAACCAACTGAAAGCCCCATCGGGATATTTCATGGCCAGCCCGGATATTATCTGGAATATAACTAAGATAAACGCAAGACAGTAGGAAATCATCTGTAACGGATTATACTTCTTTTCCAGTTCCGGCTCTTTGCCCATATAGGCATAGTAGGCTATTATCCTGGGTAGCAATTTGATGTCGGACCAAGTAGGGAGAAAGGAACGCCAGTCGCGGTCTTTGCCCACGAACATACTGATAATCCGTACTACCACAGCGATAACAAGAACGGCGGCGAAGAAGAAATGCACGCCGCGGGTTAATGACATCAGGAATCCGGCACCCCCGATGAAAGGCCGGTGGATATAGAAGCCGGTGATAATCAAGAGGATAATGGATACTATAATTAACTCGTGAAGAATTCGAAAAGACAGAGGATGTCTTAATGCATTATTTATTCGACTTGCCATTCTTTACCCCCTAACTTACTTTGTAGACCTTGATATCATTCGTCTCCGGGTCGATGAGATGGATGGCACATGCTAAACACGGGTCGAAAGACCGGATGATACGTACTACGTTAATAGGATTATCTACATCAGGCACCGGACAGCCGATAAGCGACTGCTCGTAAGGGCCACGCATCTGTTTTTCATCCCTGGGTGAGGCATTCCAGGTGCTGGGGACAACCAGCTGGTAGTTCTTGATGCGGTAGCCCTCGATGTCCACCCAGTGCCCCAGGGCGCCGCGCGGGGCGTCCCAGGCTCCCATACCCCTTGCCGAGCGGGGTACCAGCTTATCCTTCATGCCGATGATAGGACCGGCCGTAGCCAGCTCGATAAGACGGTCAATCCAGGCCAGTCCCGCCTCGCCGACCAGTTTGGACTCCACGGCGCGGCAGAAGTGGCGGGCGACCGCCCCGGCTTTAGCACCGGCGTTGATGAGGTCCATCAGTTCCGGATAGCGGTTAACCAGCCCGCGCGCCAGCGGTCCTACCTCCATAGGCTCTTGGTTATAGCGGGGGGCTTTTATAAAGGAGTAGGCCCCGTCCTTCCTGACGTCGAACTCGGTTATCCCTTCGCTGGGATGCAGCGCGCTGACACCGGCGGGATAGTCGTACCAGGAGTGCTCGACAGCTTCGGTTATCTCGCCGAAGTCCAGTACCTGCACCGGGTTCAGTTCGCCACCGATGATAGCCCCGCCGCCGACGAGGGGATTGCTCCCTCCGAGGACGTAATCATTGGGGCTGGTCGGGGCGTCCTGCGGGAACATCGGGTAGCACAGGTAGTTGCCCTGGGTGGCTCCCAGTCCGGCCGCTGCCAGCGGGAGTAAGGGACCGGTGCCGACGGCGATGACATCGGGTAAATAGACTTCGTTGACGAACTTTACCTGCTCTTCCCAGAGCTCGCGGAACTCGATAAGCTCCTCCCGCGACGGGGTGGCCGTGCAGCCGCCGGCGATAATGGCGTTGGGGTGGGGTTGTATGCCGCAGATGATGCTCAACAACTTCTGCGACTTGGCTTTCATCTCTATGGACTTGATGTAATGCGATACCAGCGTGGTTACTATTTCCGGGTCGTTAACAGAGAACTCGTCCGGTTCGTAGCGCGGCGTGAATGGCGAGGTATCACTTTTTTGAACCAGAGCTACTATTTTATCCTTGAGCGCTAGCAGACCGGCGTCATTACCGCTGTAACCGGCTACTGCCATAATGTCCAGGTAGTCCAGGGCGGAAAGTACGTAAAAATGAATGAAGTGGTCGTGCATGTAAAGACCGGCGCAGAACAGGTTGCGCATGATTCGGCCTGCCTCTGGTATTTCTGTGCCGAAAGCATGGTCAAGCGCTTGCGCCGATGCGATGGCGTGGACGCCCTCACAGACCCCGCAGACCCGGCTGGTAATATACGGCGCATCCCGGGGATCGCGGTCTTTCAGGAGCACTTCCCAGCCGCGCGCCATCGTACCAGCCGACCAGGCATCTTTAACAACACCGTTCTCAACTTCCACTTCAATCTTAAGGTGGCCTTCAATACGTGTCATGGGATCAATAACAATACGTTGTGCCATATTTTAACTCTCCTTCCCCTCTTTATTAGCTTTCGTTTCACCGTTACCCTTCCAGCGCCCTGTTGCTTTACTGACAGCCATATCCAAACCGATACCGGCAGCTACCGCACCCCCGATGGTCCACATCACTTTATCGATATCGACCCGACCAATGCCGGGCAGTTCTACATCAAACTGCCGCTCGTACATCGGGCTGACCGACTCGTAAAACTCCGGTTCGGAACAGGCGACACAGGGATGGTTCGCCTGGATGCAGTAGTTGGTACGGTTATTCCAGAGCCTTTTCCAGCAGTCCTGGTTAGCCCAGGGTCCCTTGCAACCCTTGAGGTATAAGCACCAGCCTTGCTGTTCCGGGTCACCCCAGTCCGTCACGAAACGTCCCGCATCAAAATGACCTCGCCGCTCGCAATTCTCGTGCTGGTTCTCCCCATAGAAAGCTACCGGACGTTGAAATTCGTCAAGCTCGGGTACGGTTCCGAAGGTAAGGTAGTGGATGATTACAGCTACCAGGCGCTCGCAGTGCAGGGGACAGGTGGGCAGGTTAATCACCGGCTTATTTCCGACATCGTCGTAGTAATGATGTTTCTGCGTGCCGCGGTAGAGGTAACCTACGGCATCGGTTGGTCCGGAGCGGGGAATGCCACCGTAGGTAGCACAGGAACCCACACAGACGATAACAGAGGCGTTTTGGGCACATTCGCGCACGATATCCTTGAAGGGCTTCCCACCGATGGTACAGTAGAGTCCATCTTCGGCCAAAGGTATTGCACCCTCAATAACCAGGATGTAGCCACCCTCTTCCACAGTTTTAGCCAAGGCATTCTCCGCCTGATAGCCCGAGGCAGCCATAGCCGTCTCGTTGTAGCGTAGAGAGATAGTATCGAGAAGAATGGAAACAGCGTCCGGTTCCAGGCTGTTAAGGAATGACTCGACACAGCCAGCGCAGTCCTGACCTTCGAGCCAGACCACGGCAGGCTTACCTGCATATTCTTCCAGGGCTTTGACTACCTTGGGGGTTAGAGCCTGACTCAACCCGAGAAGTACCAGTGCGGCACCGGCGGCTTTGATGAAGTCACGCCGCGTTAATTCCGGCTTTCTTAACTCAAATATATCCATACTTTCTCCTTTCCTGACTTAAGATGACCAATACAGATTTCTTATTCGGTGTTACTCCCGCTCAGTTTCAGGGCATTTGCTAACAGCGCGATGCCTTCTTTGGTGCAGAACTGCTTTTTAACTGAATCCACGAAAACACCCGCCGAATCAACTTCCATGATTTCAAGATGTGCTCTAACGGTTCTTACATCCATTCCCAATCGGTAAGCCAATTGCGAAACATCAACACAGCCAGACCCGGTACTGTTGACGGTTTCTATCAATTTGTCCCTTATTCTCTTGTGCCTGGTCAGATAATCTCGCTGACGATTGCTACTCATGCTCAAAAATCTTATTATGGACTTATATTGTCAATAACTACATATTATTGTTAAATATTACTACAATTATTATAAAAAAAACTCTTTAATATTTCAACCCTTTATTTCTGTCCAGGTTAAATCACCGATGCTGGGGGGCTAAGCCGAAGAGATCATTAGTCTATCTTCAACAACCAGCATCGGCAGCCCCGGCTAAACAGAACCGGCTACATTCGTTGTTGATAAAAAAAGCACCCCCTCACCCAGGAGTGCTTTATTCCGAAATTCGCTAATTCCGTTTTTCTCACTATACACTATCGATTTAACCTTTAGCTGTCAACCACTTCTATAAACAGGAACTCACCTGTGTATTATTTCTTTCCTTTCGCTTCTAGGTAGAAATCCCTGTTAATTCATGCTAATTCTAAATCCTCTAAAAATAACAGTAAACGGGGGATTCGCCCTATTCTCTTGGAGAAAAAACCTTGAAAGAATTGAAAATTATACTAAGGTATCTTATATATTGAAGCTAACTGCATATGCCCATCTTTACTCTGAGAGACTTGAAATAAGTCAATATTTAATTACCTTAATTAAAGTAGCTTCCGTACCCATTTGTATTAACATGGTTCCGGTCATATTCTGGCAATAATCAGGTAATGGTAAGGGCCAGAGTTCTTAACTATTTTCACCTTAAAGCCGCCAGTCTCGATAAGCTTGGTTGCCTTTTCCTCGGTGAACCTGATTTGAACAGGAGGCCCAAATTCCATAGGCTCTTTCTTCCAGTCCAGATTGACTAGTTTCCCACCAGGCTTAAGCATTTTCGTGGCTTTTGTCAGGACCTTGATTGGATTATCGAAATCATGCAGGACAATACCAAAGAAGACAAAGTCGGCACAAGCCTTACAAAATACCGTGTCTTCCGCTTTGCCAACTCTCAGTCGCAGATTCGTTATACTCTCATCAGCAGCTTTTTTCCGCAGGTGCTCTATAACGAGTGGGTTTATGTCCAAGCCGTAAACTTTCCCCTTCTCTCCAACCAGCCTTACTGCCGGTAGGGTAAAGAAACCTTCTCCGCAACCCACGTCAATAAATGTTGCGCCGGGCTTCAAACCTATCTCCATCAGGACAACATACGGGTCCTGCCATTTCCGCCGGATCTCTTCGTCGTAGACACCTGCTCTTCGTAGACTTTTTCGTTCATTCATAATAAGCAGCCTCTTTATTTCAGCGCGGTTTTATTATTCTATCTTCTCTCCCCTCCCTTAAGACCTCTTAATGAGCTTTGGTCCTGTGTACTCTTTCTGTAAGGCAGAGTGAAGAAGAATGTTGAACCCTTGCCTTTTTTTGACTCCACCCATATTTCTCCACCATGAGCTTCCACCAGTCTTTTACAGACCATCAGTCCCAGCCCAGCCCCCCTGGCTCGGTCGAGGTTATCCTCCAACCGCTGGAATGGACTAAAAAGCTTGGCTTGTTCGCCGGGCGTCAATCCCTTTCCCTGATCATTGACGCCTATGACTAGGCACTCCGGCTCCGCCTTGGCTGAAACCTTTATTTGACTTCCCGGTGGAGAATACTTAGAAGCGTTTTCCAGCAGGTTATAGAGGATGCGTTCGATTCTAAGCGGGTCCGCGTGTATTAGTGGGAGCTTATCGGGAATAGCCGTGGAGAATTTTTGTAAAGGTGCCTGTCTTTTTATCTTATTGAGTGTCTCTATGACTAATATCTCGGCATCGATTTGTTCTGCATAAAGGGCTAGTTGTTGAGCCTGGAACCGCGATAGCTCCAGCAGGTTTTCGACCAGGTGAGAGAGGGACTCAGTTTCCAGGACGGCATCCCGGAGAAGTTGCTGCGCCTCGCCTGAGGGCAGGCGCTCCCATTCGGTGAGGACGGTACTTAAACAGCCGCTGATTACCGTTAATGGTGTCCTTAGCTCGTGAGAGACGAGACCGATGAACTCGTCTTTAAGCTCGTCCAACTTTTTGTGTTCGGTGATGTCCACTATTTCGGAGCGGCTGACAACCACCCGTCCTTTCTCGTCACGTATTGGCCGCACGGACAGGTTAATCCACACGTTACTGCCGTCGGCTCTTTTCATCTCCATCTCTTCACTCTGGATGTCCTCGCCAGCCAGAAATCTCTGAAACACCCGCTCTGCTTTAGCTCTGCCGTTAGGTGTATCGGCATACAAGTTGAATACCGGCATACCAATCATTTCATCCAAGCTATAGCCAAGTAATTCGACAGCCCTGAGGTTAGCTCGCTCAATACGGCCATCTGTCCCAACCGAGAAGTAAGCGTTGGGGGCCTCTTCGTACAGGTCCCGATACTGCTCCTCGCTGTCTCTAAGTTGCTTCTCCGTCTCCTTACGCTCGGTGATGTCACGGAATACCTCAAGCTTGGAAACACTGCCATCTGGATTTGTCAAGGGTGTGTCGAGGAGGTCGTAGGTTTTACCTGTCTTTTCCGAATGCCATTCCCAGCGAACACTTTTACCTTCGCCAAACACATCCGCATTATTACACCACGGGCACACCTCTTCCCTGTCGTTCAAATACTGGTAGCACTTGCGTCCATTGACAACCCCAAATTGAGCTTCAAGCGCCGGATTGACATACTCAAAGTCGTACTGTTGATTTATGATGTAGATACCGTCACCCATTGAATTCAGTATATTTAACAGCAGGTCTCTCTCTATCGCGGTAGTTGCTCCTTTTGCTGCTGAATCTAGTGCTGGTTGTCTCGGCTTTTTACTTCTCTTTAAACTAGTCATCGGCATCCTCCTTGCACCAGTCTAGTGATCGGGCTAACTGGTCATATTTTAGTTGTGCTTTGCACACCAGTCAATAAACTACAGACGGTATGCTTTGACATCAATAACCTTTACGTATATGATTTGGGTTGAAAAGGCATGTGCAGGGTAAGACCGTGAAAAAGTTCCGTGTACTTGTAGTTGATGACGAGCAGCGCATTCTCAATTTCCTCAGTTCCAAGCTCAGAGCTTCAGGTTACGAGGTTCTTACTGCCGGCAATGGAGCAGAGGCTCTGGAGCAGGTGCAGGCGCAGGAGCCTGACCTGGTGGTGCTTGATGTAATGATGCCTAAAATGGATGGCTTTGAATCATTAAAAGAGCTGCGCGCTTTTTCGCCGGTGCCTGTTATCATCCTCAGTGCTAAAGGCACCAATGTGGACAAGGTAAAAGGCCTTGACCTTGGCGCCGACGATTATCTGGCCAAGCCATTTAGCCCCGATGAGTTGGTGGCACGCATTGAGGCGGTCAGGCGGCGCCTGTCGCCCGATGAAAAACGGAAAGCCTATGAAAAACTTTCTCTGGGTGACCTGACTATTGATTTCAAAAAACGCCTTGTCATCGCACGAGGTGAGGAGGTTCGCCTGACACGTATTGAGTGGCTTCTGCTCAGCGAGCTCGCCCAGAATGCCGGGAGCCTTATGCTTTACGGTGACCTTCTCGCACGAGTCTGGGGACCGGAATATCGCGACGACGTGCAGATACTACGCACATGGATCAGCCGGTTAAGAGACAAGGTTGAAAGCGACCCTAACAATCCCGCACTCATTCGCACTATACCCAAAACGGGCTACATGATAGACCAGCCATCTGCCTAAACGGTTTTCCCGCTAAACCTCAGGGTATCTCCTCAAATGTCATAGTTTTGTAACTTTTTCCGCTCCCATTTTATAACTTTTCCATC
This sequence comes from uncultured Dehalococcoidaceae bacterium, assembly GCA_964503235.1. Classification (GTDB taxonomy): domain Bacteria; phylum Chloroflexota; class Dehalococcoidia; order Dehalococcoidales; family RBG-16-60-22; genus W425. The sequence continues at coordinate 34,763 of CAZCZJ010000008.1, forward strand.
GTTTGCCGTCTAAAATATCAGGGTGAACATATCACGGGAGTGCATCCATGGCGTTGCTGGCCGTTAAAGAAGAGCGAGCATCCAATATTCAGAAACCAGAACATGGTATATGGTCGGGAGAGGCGATGGTGTTTTGTCCTCTATGTAAAGCGCTCCAGACAATCTGGATTGATAACGGTACGCTGATGCCAACCCGCATGTTCATTCAGGCAGGAAACCAGATCTACCACGATTGTGGCTCAAGACAGCCGTGCCGCCTGTACTCTGGCTGGTGACGGATTTTATATCCGAGAGATTAATACTGGAAGGAGAAAAAGGCAGTGAATAACATAGCAGCCGTAATCCTGGCTGGAGGCAGGGGCAAGTAGAAGGGAGACTTAGATGCTTGTAGGAAAGCGTATTGCCATTCTCGCTGAAGATGATTTTGAGGATTCTGAGCTCATGGAACCTTTACGGGCAATGAAGGATGGCGGCGCCAGAGTGGTGATTGTGGGCAGTGGCTCAAAACAGAGTTATACCGGTAAGCGTGGCTCCGCCACAATAACAGTTGATACCACCGCCGATAAGGTAAAGCCCGCGGACTTTGACGCCATTATTATCCCCGGTGGCTATGCTCCGGACAAAATGCGTCTGTACCAGCCTATGATTGACCTGGTGAGGAAGGCACATGACGAGGGCAAGGTGATAGCCGCCATTTGCCATGGGCCTCAACTCCTGATTTCAGCCGATATCGTCAAAGGGCGTCGTGTAACTTCCTGGCCTTCGATAGCAGTAGACCTGAAAAATGCCGGGGCTATCTGGGTTAATGAACCGGTAGTTAAATACGGCAATATCATCACCTCGCGTAAACCGGCCGACCTGCCAAAATTCAATAAAGCAATAATCGAGGCTTTAATCTGAATTAGAGAATAAAAGGAGGGCAAGATGTACGAGAAAATCCTGGTACCATTAGATGGCTCGGAACTGGCGGAGTGTGTGCTTCCTCATGTGGAATCTATCGCTGGGGGGTGCGGCGTGGTAAGCGTCGTACTTATGCGCGCATACGAAACTTACGTACCGAGTGCTAATTATGCTTATATAAACGAATCGTTAAGCAAGGAGATAGAAGAGGGTTATGAGATAGTGGCCGAAAAGGCAAGCATCGGCGACCTTTCCACCCTCGAAGATGAGACCGCTATCGATGAAGTAATCAGAAGTTATCAGGAGAGCGAACAGGTTGAAGCGGGGTAATGCTTATGCAGATAGTAGTCTTTTAAAGTCAATTATATAGACGAAAGGAGATACGCGATGAATTATTTACCTGGTATTTATAAGGAATTTCAGCAGCAATTTCCGGAGGTAGCCAAAGCCTATGACGAACTGGCGGTCAAATGCCATGACTGGGGTCCCCTCGATGAAAAGGCAAGGCGGCTTATCAAACTGGGGGTCGCCATTGGTCTGAATTCGGAGGGCGGTGTCAGGTCTCATGCCCGCCGGGCGCTGGAAGAAGGTATAACCGCCGATGAACTCCGCCATGCTGTGCTTCTGGCGTTTGCTACGGTGGGTTTCCCCACGATGATTGCCGCCATGAAGTGGGTGGATGAGGTTGTCGAAAAGAACAAGAAATAACTTAGAATTATTTGGAGGTAACCATGCCGGTTGATTTCAATTTTATGGTAGGTGGGGAGGCCGGGCAGGGGGTACAGTCGGTAGGATTCCTGCTGGCCAAGGTCTTTGCGCGCGGCGGATATCATGTCTTCGCCGACCAGGACTACGAGTCAAGGGTAAGAGGCGGCCATAACTTCTTCCGTGTCAGAGTCAGCGATGGCAGGATAGGTGCCATTGCTGAGGTTGTAGATATGCTGATTGCACTGAACAGGGACAGCATAGAGTTGCACCAGGTCGAGCTGGCTACGGGTGGCATTACTATTTTCGACGGAGAGAAGATAAAGGATATCGAAAACAACGGCAGGTTTTTCAGTGTGCCCCTGGAGAAGCTGGCCGAGGAAAGAGCCGGGGATAAGGTAATGAGCAATACCGTCGCCCTCGGTGCCGCCCTGGCATTGGTAGATTACGACCTGAATATATTGAATACTGTTCTGGTAGAGCATTTCGGGAAAGGCGAAGTTGCTGATAGTAATATCACGGCAGCGAAATTCGGCTATGAGTATGCTCGGGCTGAGTACAAAGGCGATTTCCGCCATCTCAGACCCCTCTCTACCACCAGGAGGATGCTGCTCACCGGTAACGAAGCGATATCCCTGGGGGCTATTGCCGCTGGCTGCAAGTTCATGTCGGCTTATCCCATGACCCCTGCCAGTTCCATCATGGAATATATGGCCGCCAAGTCAAAAGACCTTGATCTGGTAATGGTTCACGTTGAGGATGAAATAGCCGCCATTAATATGGCTATCGGGGCGGGCTACGCTGGTGTTCGGGCTATGACCGCCACGTCGGGCAGCGGTTTCTGTCTCATGGTGGAGGGAATAGGATTGGCCGGAATAACCGAGACACCGTTAGTGGTGATTGATGCCCAGCGTCCCGGACCAGCCGTCGGATTGCCTACCAGAACGGAGCAGGGCGACCTTCAATTCGTTCTTCATGCTCACCACGGTGACTTTCCCAGGGCTGTCCTCGCACCAGCCAGCGTTGAAGATGCCTTCTGGGTAACGGTCAAGGCCTTTAACTGGGCAGAAAAATATCAACTGCCAGTGATAATTTTAACCGACCATCACCTGGCAAGCTCCTACGCTACGGTTGACCCATTTGACCTTTCGGAGGTAACCATCGACCGCGGCCTATTGTTTTCAGAGAAAGAGGAGGATCCCGCGGAGTACATGAGACACCGGGTAACTAAATCCGGTATTTCTCCGCGGGCCTTCCCCGGACTGGGTAGAGCTCTTGTGGTCACCGATTGCGATGAGCATGATGAGGAAGGACATCTCACTGAAGATGCCGGGGAGAGGACATCGCAGGTGCAGAAAAGGCTGCGCAAGCTTTTTTCACTTAAACAGGAAATCGGCACGCCACGGTGGTTCGGCCCTCAAAAAGCGGAAACAACCCTTATTGGCTGGGGCAGCACCTACGGGGCTATCCGTGAAGCCGTTGACATTCTGCGCAAGGAGGACGCCAACGTCAACATGCTTCACCTGAGCGAACTTTGGCCCTTCCCAACGGAGGCTGTGGCCGATGTCCTCGGCACGGCTCACAACAGCTATGTCATTGAGAACAATGCCACCGGCCAACTCGCCCGTCTCATCAAGGCGGAAACGGGAAGGGATGTGAGCGGCAAGATTCTGAAATTTGATGGACGACCCTTTACTCCAGCGTACGTTGCTGAAGCGATAAGAAAGGAGGGATGTTAAAGATGGTCACACTGTCTGATTACGCCGGTCTCCAACCGACCTGGTGCCCGGGCTGCGGCAACTTCGGCATCCTGAAGGCGTTAAATAAAGCTCTGGTCGAGTTGGAAATTGAACCTCATCGGGTCTTGTTGGTTTCCGGCATCGGTCAAGCCGGCAAGCTGCCCCACTACACCAGGGGTAATGTGTTCAACTCCCTCCACGGTCGATCGGTTCCCCCGGCTATCGGCGCCAAGATTGCCAATCCTGACCTAGCAGTCATTGCCATCAGCGGCGACGGGGATGGTTATGGTGAGGGAGGCAATCACTTTATCCATGCCGCCAGACGCAATCATGATATTACCTATCTGGTGCACAACAACCAGGTCTACGGACTTACCAAAGGGCAAGCTTCTCCCACCAGTGATACCGGTTTTGTCACCAAGACGACACCTTTTGGAGCGGCTAACCCCATTAATCCTATATCCCTGGCTATAGTCAGCGGTGCCAGCTTCGTGGGGAGAGGCTTTGCCGGAGATTCCGAGCACCTTTCTGACTTGATGAAAAGCGGTATCACCCACCGGGGATTCTCTCTGATTGATATTTTGCAGCCCTGCGTCTCGTTTAACCATAAAAATACCTTCCAGTGGTATCGGGAAAGAGTGTATAAGCTGGGAAATGAGAGTGGCTATGATCCCAGCAACAAGCAGGCGGCACTGGGAAAAGCACTTGAGTGGGGGGATAGTATACCCATCGGGATTATCTACAGGGAGGAACTGTCGGTTTACGAAAACCAGCTGCCGGCACTCCACAGGGGTCCACTTGTAACCCGGGAAATTGATACAAAGCGTGCAGAAAGCCTTCTTGCCGAATTCATCTAAGAGTGAAAACCACTTTGGTGAAAAAGCCAGAACAAATAGGCAAGGGAGGTATGAAGTAATGGAAAAAGAACAAAAAGGGGAACAGCTTTGTCCCGTTTGTGGTTGTCATATCGGCGTTGATGCTTATGAAAAAGAAAATGTTCTTTACTGCTGCCATGCCTGTGCTACTGGTGGTCAATGCGAGTGTGGCTGCTGTGAAGTAACGGAACCGCCAATGGCAGAAGGATAAACTAGCGCTGCATCACGATTTGAGGAGAAGATAGAAGACAGGCAAGGATTCTCCCGAATTTATTCAGGCTGTCCCACCCGCGGCCGAATCAGGCTGGTCTATCTCGCAGACAAGCCCGGCCGGGCAACTCTCACACTCGAGCTGCAGTGTGGTATGGCTGATGTCGAAGCGCTGTGCCAGTTCTCGCCTGACTGCCCTGACAATATCAACGCTTTTACTCACCATCTGGTCATCAATGATGAGATGGGCGCTCAGGGCATAGATATTGGAGGTGATTGTCCAGATGTGAACATCATGCGCTTCATTGACACCGGGAATGTTGCTGATAGTTTCTATTACCCTGGCTGTTTCAAGATGTTTCGGAACTGCCTCCAGAAGGATGTCGGCAGCTTCGGACACAATCTTGCCAGTACGATGGCCAGTGTAAATTTCAGCCGTCGATAACTGCTAATCGCCTCATGGTCACTATCTATGCCGTGCTCATGCGCCATTATCTTCTCTCCGGGTCATCATGAAGTTATGTTGTCTGCCGATTCTCCAGGCTGCTCAACACTGCAGGTACCTCCGAGTGGGCCTTTGTCCACCAGAGTGACTTCCGAGCCATGACCAAGAGATTCTTCAACAATATTCATGACGCACCCTGAGCCGATGACAATAATCTCATATTTCTTCATACTCCTGTCTTCGTCTATATAATACATTGATTCTGTAGAGAAATACCTTGTTCCTCCGTTTTGTTTATTTTATCCTGCGAGCGAACTCTTTTATCTGATATTCCCACTCCCGGGTTTCCAGGTCTACCGAGGTTCCTTTTTCCTCGGTGCAAGTAGTAACCCTGACTCCCCCACCCCCACCTTCAAAATACGCACAAGTATCGCTTTGTTCTATCACTTTCAGTCTATGACCGCCTGGACCGAAGAATTCCAGTGCTTTTTTTACTACCTCTTCAGGTTTTAGCTTCGTCATGATATTCAGTTTCAGCATTTGTTTCTCCTTCGCTTAGTATTTTCCAGTATCCAGCTATCTCCAGCCCGTTAACATTGGCCGGGCAGAAATTTAAACATGGCTTTTACTCGCAGTTTTTAAAGCACTTACCGCGGTCAATCGCCTGCTTACCCCACGTAATGAGGTCAACCGGGTCTGTGGCTGATATTTTATCAATAGCCTTGGCTGAGGTGTAACCTGCCGCCTTATTTATCCGTCAGCTGCACGGCGGCCCCGGTAGCCGTAAGGTCATAGGGATTACAAATTCATTATTGGAACTTTGGCTCTAGAGGATAACCCGCTTCGTACCAGGCAGCAAAGCCACCTTTGAGAGCGCGTACATTCTTGAAGCCGTGGTCTAGCAGTATCTGCGCCGCACGGACGCTGGAAGCCTCGTGATTTCACGTGCAGTACGTAATGATTAAGCGGTCATGAGGTAGTTCATCAAGATGCTTTTCCAGTTCGCTGAAATGAATACGCAACGCTCCGGGCAGCTTCACATCTGATTCGCCCCAATCGTGTGGATTTCGTGTATCAATGAAAAGGATTGACTCACCTTTGTCCATCCTTTTCTTCACTTTATCAATCGTAATCCTGTTTGGCTCTACCAAATTACCGTCCTTCGGTTTTTCCCACTGACCGTGAAAAGGTTCCAGGTCAATCTGGTAATTTCTTAGCTCCTTGCCATCTTCGAATATCCTCGATTTCACTGTCCGGGGAATCCGTAAATTTACTACCGTGCGAAGTAGCTAATATCTGATATATACCGATAGTTGTTCCAGCCAGCTTGTCTTGAGCTCGCAAGATGAAGGCAGGTTCATCGACACCGATTTTGGGAATGTTGACATTCCCGTATTTCGTCGATACTTCCGTTTCATCCTCCTTTATTTTGTATACTCCCTCCTACTCCAGCAACTTTTTGGAGTAATTCCTTATTAATGACTATGCGAAGATGTTCAAGTTTGATTATTCCTTCGTCCTGCAGAGACTTGAGTGACATATGAACCGTTTCCTCATCTGTACCTATCATCTCTGCAATAGACAGCTGTGTAAGCCGAGGTCTCTTGGTTGTGCCATTTCCAGCATATTCAAGTAATATTTTAGATACCATTCCTCTAATATGGCCAAAGGTTCGTTCTTTCGCCAGTAACGTCATGGGTACACCATCCAGTTTCATCACTCCGAAATTTTAAACCCTAAACGGTTGAAAAGTCATAAAATATGGGCGGGAAATATTACAAAACTATGACATTTCCTCAGGTGAACGTTGCGTCACAAAACCTCATTTTGTGTGATGCCCGATTGGAGACGGGGGAGAGTCGAACTCCACCTGAAACAATAGAATTATATTTCTACTGGACACCGCCTAATATTTAGAGACTTCCAGTTCCTCCATCTTGCCTGTCACCATGTAAACAACCCTTTCGCAGATATTGGTTACCCGGTCGGCACTACGCTC
>CAZCZJ010000009.1:0-41376 GCA_964503235.1 uncultured Dehalococcoidaceae bacterium
AATGCATTGCCTGCGGACTTTGCATCCCGGCCTGCCCGCCCCGGGCGATGGAAGTACATTTCTAAGTTTTTAATATTGAGCAGAGTTATCAAGAAACCCCACCCCCTGACCCCCTCTCCAATCAGAGATATCGAATTGGGTAGCAAGATAATTTGATTGGAGAGGGGGAGAGGATTTGAGAGGGGGCGCAGCCACCTCTCGCTATGCACACCCCTTTTTTATAGGGTATGAGGAGATTTATTGAGTGATATGCGAGGATGATCCGAGGGTGGCTAGGGTGGGAATAGATAAGTAAAGACGGTGGGGTGGATTGAAGGAGCGGAGTTCTATTATAACCAGCCTAACGCCCTATTTACAAAAGGAAATCCCGGTGTTGACGAATTACTTAAATTAGTGTATTATTAACAATTGTTGATAATAACGGTCAACAATAATAATTAGGCAATATAAGTAAATATAGTATCAAACCAGTTGTATGTTGAGGCTGGCTCTGGTAGAATGTTATGTAATCCCCTTTTACCAGGGCTATAGATGAGGAGCATAAGCACGTGGCTAAAACAATCGCGGAAATAAACCAGAAAATAAAAGAAGGCAAAGCAGTCGTCTTTACCGCCGAGGAAATCATCGACGTAGCCAGGGAAAAAGGCATCAAAAAAGCGGCGCAGGAAGTGGACGTAGTCACCACAGGTACTTTCGGTATTATGTGCTCCTCGGCGGCTTACTTTAATATAGGTCATACTACCCCTAAAATAAAGCTGGGGGGCGGCCGGGCTTATCTCAACGACGTCCAGGCCTATACGGGCGTGGCCGCCGTAGACCTGTTCCTGGGGGCCAATGCCCTACCAGATGATGACCCGCGGAACCGGATTCACCCCGGGGAATTTAACTACGGCGGGGGACATGTCATCGAAGAGCTGGTGGCGGGTAAGGATATAAGATTGGAAGCTACCGCCTACGGAACGGACTGCTACCCGCGTAAGAAGCTGGAATCTTATATAAATATCAAAGACCTGAATCAGGCTACCCTCTTTAATATCAGGAACGCCTACCAGAACTATAACGTGGCGGTAAACCTCTCGGAAAAGACAATTTATACGTACATGGGGGTATTGAAGCCCAAAATGGGTAATGCCAACTATTCGTCGGCGGGGCTGCTGTCACCGCTTTTCAACGACCCCTATTATAAAACAATAGGCATCGGTACCCGGATATTCCTGGGGGGAGGCATCGGTTATGTAGCCTGGCAGGGTACCCAGCATAATCCGCAGGCACCGCGTACGGAAAAAGGCATACCTAAAGGCGGGGCGGGTACGCTGGCGACGATAGGCGACTTAAAGCAGATGAGTCCCCGGTGGCTGGTGGGTACCAGTGTACTCGGTTACGGCTGCAGCCTGACCGTGGGTATTGGTATTCCCATACCGATTTTGTCCGAGGAAATTCTGCAGTATACGACGGTAACCGATGCCGATATCATGGCACCGGTAGTGGACTACTCCGATGCCTACCCGAACAACAAGCCCGATGTTCTGGCGCACGTAAGCTACGCAGAACTTAAGAGCGGTAAGATAAAGGTCAAGGGGAAAGACGTGCCGACGGCGTCGTTATCAAGCTATCCGAGGGCGGTAGAAATAGCCGGTATTCTTAAAGATTGGGTACAGTCGGGCAAGTTTTTACTCACCGAACCGGTAGAATTGTTGCCGGGTGTCGAGTCAAGTGTGTCTGTTAAACCTTTTAAAGAACGCCCGATTGAATATTAAGGGATGGAAAGATAATGGTAGTTACCAAGAAAATCGTATTGCGTTTTCCCAAGCGTCTTGTCGAAAGACCGATAGTTTATCGGCTGGTCAAAGACTATGACCTCGAGTTTAATATATTGAAAGCGTCGATTACGCCGGAGCAGGAAGGCCTCCTGGTGCTGGAGCTGAAGGGCGACCAGAAAGAGTATGACAAGGGCATCAACTTCCTGGTAAAGGGCGGCGTGAAGATTGAGTCGTTAAGCCAGGACGTGACGCGAAACGAGGAGAGGTGCACCAGCTGCGGCGCCTGTATTACCGTTTGCCCGGCCGGGGCTTTCGAGCTGGAGCCGGGGACCAGGCTGGTGATATTTAATAACGAAAAATGCATTGCCTGCGGACTTTGCATCCCGGCCTGCCCGCCCCGGGCGATGGAAGTGCATTTCTAAGTTTTTAATATTGAGCAGAGTTATTAAAAAACCTCACCCCCTGACCCCCTCTCCAATCAGGAGAAGCGGGGTATAAATCCTCCTTAATCCCCCTTTACGAAAGGGGGACAAGGGTTGGGGTATTTCCCGGACGAGCCGAGGATGATACAGGGTGGCTAGGGTGGGAAAAGATAACAGCGTGGGGGATGAGGGGCTGGATTCCCGCTTTCGCGGGAATGACAGCGATAATTATGAATGAAGATAGACACCAACCGAGGATATACCGGCACTGGATAGAGGGTAAAGACCTGGTATCTTTTCAGGTAACAGTCAAAGAGACGGATTTATATATCCGCGCGTCATCAAACCTGCAAAGGAAAGCCCGGAAAGCGGTAGTAAAATACCGCAGGCAGCTTGAGAAATACATCGAGCAGAACCCGGTTTTTCAGGAGTCATTAGAGCCGTTGCCTTCAGACGCTAATGCGCCGCACATCGTGAAGATGATGGTAGAGGCGGGGCAAAAAGCCGGGGTGGGTCCGATGGCAGCGGTAGCGGGAGCTATCGCCGAATGTGTAGTACAGGAACTTCTGGAGTATTCCCCCGAGGTAATCGTGGAGAATGGTGGCGACGTATTTATAAAAAGTCTAAAAAAAAGGGTGGTGGGGATTTTTGCCGGGGAGTCGCCGCTGAGCGGGAAGCTCGGGATGGAAATCGAGCCGCAAGATACGCCGCTGGGTATCTGTACATCTTCGGGAACGGTGGGTCATTCGCTGAGTTACGGCCAGGCTGACGCCGTGGTGGCTGTCGCTGCTTCAGCAGCGCTGGCCGACGCCGCCGCTACGGCTGTCGGGAATAGGGTCAAGAAAGTCGATGATATTGCTGCGGCGATAGAATATGGCGGCAGTATCAGCGACTTAAAGGGACTGGTAATTATCAAAGACACTGCGGTAGGCGTCTGGGGCGGCATCAAACTCTGCCAGACATCCGCGTGAAATACCGGATATTCCAGCTACTTATTAACAGTGATTTCCAGCGTGTCTATAGCCGACTCGACTCCCTTGAGAGGTGCGACCATACCCAGGATTGTGCTCTTGATGATATCGTTGGGGAAATATTTCAGGGGAACGTCGCTGTTGTTGAGAGTAATCGATACCTGCCCCTCATTATCGATAGCGAGCTCAAGACTATCTATTTCTCCGGTATTACGAAGGCTGGCGACAATACCGCCGACGACGGAGTCGAGATATTTACTCACGAAGTAATCGAGATTGATAGGTACATTATTTATCGAAAGAGTCACGTTTCTTGCCATAGTATGAATTCCTCTCTATTAACTGACAACGCTTATTTAATCCTTTTCCCCTACCGAAAAGAAGTATATCATAAAGTCGGTAGAGGAAAAAGAAACCCTTATCTTAATTTACTACCGGCTTAGCCGGAGTAGTACCACTCCCGCGACTCCCAGAGCGATGCCGGTAACGACCATGAAAGCCCCGGCACCCATGGCTATCTGGGTAACGCCGAATCCGAGGACTGCCAGGTAGAGATAGTTTTCCAGGTTTAGCGCCTGGGCATAGGTCAGTTGCTCTAGGTTGGTGGGGTCATACTGCTTGCCGCCGAGCAGGTCGCCGTAGGTGGGGGCGATACTGTGGCGGTGCTCCCGTACCGTGTCGCCGGCAATCTCGGCCTCTTTGGCAGTGTCAATGACTTCACCCTCCGCCAGCTGCTCCGACGGGATGCCCAGGGTAATTTGTTCCTGCTGCATGGCTGTTACCAGTAAATCGTTTTTGGCAAAAGCCTGCTGGAGAAAGATACCACCGATGGCGATAGATACGATTCCCAGAACAATCACTAGAATAGAAAGACCTTTTATCATTTCCAAAACCTCCCCGCAGCAATAGCTGCTAGTCCAATAATAGAAAATGATAAAAGACCTGTATGTGATATATCTCACATACAGTATTGGAGTAAATATGCGAAGATGTTAGGAATTTATGTCCAGTAACTCGTTCAATTTAGACTGGTCAAAGCCGATGACTATATCTTTATCGTCGATAATGATTACGGGGACAACCATCTGGTGAGTTTTCTCTACCATCTCTCTGGCGGCTGCGCGGTCAACGACTACATTGTGTTCCTGGAAAGTTATTTTATTCTTTGAAAGGTACTCTTTCACTTTATTGCAGTAGGGTCCAGGTGGTGGTGGAATACACGATTACATTCTTATCAGCCATGATAAACCTCTCGATAGTCCTAATTCAATGATATTATCCGAATGTAGGGCTGTCAACAACCAAAGGCATAAACCGGCTGGTTAACTAGGACTGACGTTCTTCCCTGATAATAACCTCTTGCGGAAAAATCTCGTCGAACGGTTGTTTGCGTTCCGTCAGCTCCTGCTCGATAGAGAATGTTTGTGCCATATCCATGGCTTTGGCATTGGCCCTGATACCGTATTGGAAAGGATCGTCTCCAAATATCTCCTTGATTTCGCGTAGGAACTGCTCCCCGAAGACCATAAGCGTTGGCGGCATCCGGTGGATTCTTTCTACAGCAATCCTTTTTGACTCCTCAAAAGCCTCCATCAGGCTGATAGCTACCCAGGGGTGCTGGTCAAGAATACTTTCACGGACCACGGTCGTATGGTGCGGTGGGTAAATACCGGTTTTTTTATAAAAGCGGATGGACTCCTGGCGTGGGTCCGGAAATAACGTTACAATATCTGGATTATCAGAGATACTGACATGCTCGCGGTCGATGCCCGAAATCCGCCCCCTTCCCATTCCGAATCCAATCCCGGCGTTGGCGTCTAACTCGCCATTGAGGTACATAGTACCCAAATCCGTTTTGGCATAATTTAGTTGTACTTTAGATGGAAGAGCCATTCCCGCCTCTCGGGAGGCGCCCGTGTGACTGAAATGCTCGCCGCGTTCCTGATACCACACCATATCCTCCGGTTTTATGCCAAACTCCATCTGGAGGATGCCGCGGGTCCAGAGTCCCAGTGACTGCTGATAATCGCCTATTCCTATCCTTTTGCCTTTCAGGTCTTCGGGGTGGCCCTGCCTGATTCCTGAGCCCAGACGAATATGGATAAACGTGTAGGAAAAATTGCGGTTGTGAAATACCGGTAACATCCGGTAAGGCCATTTTATGGAACGCATACGAAGATATGAAGACATCGACATTTCGGATATATCATAGCGCTGGAATTTGATTTGCTCGTAGAAGACCCGGGGAACGGCACCCGGCATTCCAACATATTCCAGTTCGATACCATCGGGTTTGACTTCGCCGTTGATGAGGGGTAATACCCTATCGTACGGGGTCATCGCGAAACTCATTTTTATATCCGGCATATCATAAACCTCCTCAAGATGGTAGCGGTTATTTATTTCACAGAGTATTATATTCTACCTAACGCATCCATGTACAACCCCAGTTCATTATTAAATCGTGTAGATTGACAAAAGTGTCTATATGATATACTTTCGATGGATTTTATGAACCCGATAATCGATGCGACTTAAATCACTTACAGGAGTAGTAAATACAGGTAAAATTCATTTGTATATGTCCCCGACGAAAACATTGACAGAACGGGAAATAACGTTTATTATCCGTAACGCAATACCTTTTTATGCTTAATGAGATATTGGTATTGATAGGAAGGAGAAGTGGATAATGACCAAGGAGCAGGATAAATCTGTGGCAGCGCTTGAGAAAGCTATCCAGATGGAGATTGACGGTAAAGAGTACTATCTTAAAGCCAGTGAGAACACGGGTAATGAACTGGGGAAGAAACTTCTGCAGTCGCTGGCAGCCGAGGAAGACATACATCGTAAGGTCTTCGAGGATATTTTCGAGAGCATCAGAAACAAACAGGGCTGGCCTCGAAAAGAGTTCCACGTCGACGGCGGACGGGCTTTAAGAACGGTATTCGCCAACGCAATCGAAAATATGGACCGTGAGGTTAAGTCGATGCCGGAGGAACTCGATGCCGTACAGACAGCGATGGTCATGGAAAACAAGACCTATGATTTCTATAAGGAACGGGGTAATAAAGCTACATATGATGCGGAGAAGCTGTTTTATGAGGCTTTAGCCGAGCAGGAAGAAGAGCATCATCGTATCCTCCTTGATTATTACGAATTTCTGAAAAATCCCTCAGCCTGGTTTGTCGAGAAGGAGCACCATTCGCTGGACGGAGGTTAGAATAAAAAACAACATGGCCCGGAGGTATAGAATATGCTCAAGATAAAAGACCTGTCCGTAGCTGTAGAGGATAAAGAGATAATACATGATGTGAATCTGACGATTAATAACGGCGAGACTCATGTCCTTTTCGGTCCCAACGGGGCGGGAAAGAGCACCCTGCTTATGGCGATAATGGGCTTCCCCAAGTATAAGATTACCAAGGGAAGCATTTCTTTTAAGGGTAAAGATATTACCGATTTAAGCGTTGATGAAAGAGCCCGTATGGGCATCGGCCTTTCATTCCAGCGCCCCCCGGTGGTCCGCGGCGTGAAAACGCAGGACATCGTCGCCGCCTGCCTGAGGGGACGCGGCGACGGTGATATCATCGGCGAACTGGCCAAAAAAGCCGACCTGAACGAGTTCCTGGAGCGCGATATCAATTACGGATTTTCCGGCGGCGAGATAAAGCGTTCCGAGCTGATGCAGCTCCTGGCGCAGCGACCGGAACTTACGCTGCTGGACGAGCCCGAATCGGGCGTCGACTTGGTAAATATCGTCCTTATCGGCGAACTGATGAACGACCTCCTGGAAAAGAACTGCCCTATCCAGCAGCGGAAATGCATGGGGCTTATCATCACTCATACCGGTCATATACTGGACTACGTCAATGCCCGCACCGGCTACGTAATGTGCGATGGCACGATAGGCTGCGTGGGCGACCCGCACGAGATGCTGGCGACAATAAGAGAGAAGGGCTACGAGGAGTGTATAAAGTGCTATCTGGGGAGGATACCTTTACATGAGTAAGACAGATACGTCCAGGACCCACCAGGAAAAGGCACAGGCCGCTATCGAGAAAAAGGCATCTCTCGGGGAGGATATCGATTTAACGAAATATACGGACGAGGATGATAAACCCGCCTACCACGACGACCCTTCCCAGCTACCGGCGAAGGCAAAAACCCAGATGCTGGATGCGGGTGTGATGCTGGACGACCCCAGCCAGCGTTCCGGCACCTATATCCAGATGGATAATACGCCTGTCCACAGCTCGGTCAGCCAGGACGGGGTAGAGGTAATGCCGGTCAGCCAGGCGATTCAAAAATATGACTGGATGCCGGACTACTGGTGGAACGCGGTAGCGGTAGACCAGGACAAGTATACCGCTAACATCGAGCTTAACCGGTACAACGGATATTTCATCCGGGCGTTGCCCGGTAAGAAAACGGTCTTTCCGGTACAGGCGTGCCTTTACCTGGCTAAAGACCAGCTGGTACAGAACGTGCATAATATCATCATCGCCGAGGAGAACTCGGAGATGCATATCATCACCGGCTGCACTACCGCATCGAAAGAAGAGACGGGCCTGCACCTGGGAGTCTCCGAGTTTTATATCAAGAAGGGCGCCAAGGTTACCTTTACGATGATACACAGCTGGAGTCCCGAAATAGCCGTGCGACCGCGTAGCGGCGTCATTATCGAAGAGGACGGGCTTTTCATGAGCAATTATCTGCTGATGAAACCGGTGCAAACGCTGCAGATGAATCCGTTAGCCAGATGCATCGGTGAAAACTCGACCGCCAGGTTCAACAGCATACTGGTAACCGGCGAGGGTTCGTCGCTGGATGTCGGCTCGCGGGTAATCCTGGATGCCGAAGGGGCCCGTACCGAGATAATATCCCGCGCTATCACGACCGGGGGAGTAATCACCGCCCGGGGGTACATCGAAGGGAACGCTCCGGAGGTCAAGGGGCACCTGGAATGCCGCGGCCTGATACTGGGTAAGAAGGGTATTATACACGCTATACCGGAGTTAAAGGGAAATTTGGCCGGCATCGACCTGTCCCATGAGGCGGCCGTCGGCAAGATAGCCGAGGAAGAGGTGGAGTATCTCATGGCCCGGGGACTCACCCGTGAAGAGGCTACGGCTACCATCGTCAGGGGATTCCTCAGGGTGGATATCGAAGGACTGCCGCCGCTGCTGGCCAATGAACTCAAGAGAGCAGTGGCCGCCAGCGAGAAAGAAGTAATGTAGGCTGAGGTAAAAATGAATCTGAATTCTTTACAAAAACTCGGTTACGGCATGTATATAATCGGTTCCTATAAGGGCGAAAAGCTCAACGCGCAGATTGCCAATACCGTATTCCAGATAACCTCGGAGCCGCCGACGGTCGCAGTGAGTATCAACAAGAACAATCTGACGCATGAATACATCAAAGCCAGCCGGGTATTTAGCGCCTCGATTCTCTGCCAGGCAGCGCCCCTGCCCTATATCGGCAGTTTTGGATTCAAATCCGGCCGGGATGTCGATAAACTGGCGAACGTCAATTATAAAATAGGTGAGACCAAGGCTCCGGTAGTCCTCGACCACGCGACCGCCTACCTCGAAGCGGAGGTAACCCAGGATGTCGACGTGGGAACGCACACCATTTTTATCGGCAGGGTTGTCGCTGCCGAAATTCTCACCGATGATGTTTGCATGACCTATGATTATTATCACCAGGTAAAGCGCGGGACCACTCCGAAAACGGCCCCGAGCTACATAGCTGAAGCGAAGGGAGGAAATAAGTAGATGGCTAAATACGAATGTACTGTCTGCGGTTATATCTATGACCCCGAACTCGGTGATGCCGAGGGTAATATCCCACCGGGGACGCCTTTTGAGAAGCTGCCCGACGACTGGCTTTGTCCTGTTTGCGGGGCTCCCAAGAGCGATTTTGAAAAGGTAGAGGGCTAGACCAAGTAAGATGATTGAGAATCTATCCAGTGAACAGATTGCCGGTATCCTGGAAACACTGCCTGCCGATATCTCTTTCGTTGATGAAGAGGATACGGTCAAATTCTGGAATAAACACGATACGCGGGTATTTAAAAGACCGAATTCGGCGCTGGGAAGGACCGTGCAGAAATGCCACCCTCCGGCCAGCGTAGATATGGTTAATCAGGTAATATCCGATTTAAAAAACGGCAGGAAAGACTTCGAAGAGTTCTGGATAGACTTAAAAAATAGAAAGCTATATATCAAATATCTGGCGGTGAGGGATAAAGAGGGGAAATACCTGGGCACGCTGGAGGTCAATCAGGATATCACGGATATTAAAAAAATCGAGGGTGAAAAAAAGCTGCCGAGATAACGAGGAGGTTTTATAATGCAAGCGAGAGAAATAACTACCGGTGTTTCTTACGTGGGCGCTATCGACTGGGATAGGCGGTTGTTCGACTCTCTGATTCCGCTGCCCGACGGCACCAGCTATAATGCCTATTTCATAAAAGGGAAAGAGAAAACAGCCCTTATCGATACAGTTGACCCCACTAAAGAAAATGTCCTGGAAGAAAACCTTAAAAAACTCAATATCAAGAACATCGACTATGTTATCACCCACCACGCCGAGCAGGACCATTCCGGCACACTGCCGCGTATACTGGAGAAATATCCCAAAGCCAGAGTCATCTGTACTCCCCGCTGCCAAGAACTACTGATAAGTCTACTGGCAATCTCCGAGGACAGGATAGTGACCGTCGCTGATAAAGAGAGCATCTCCCTGGGCGGAAAGACCCTGGAGTTCATTCATTTTCCCTGGGTGCACTGGCCGGAGACGATGCTCAGCTATCTCAGGGAAGATAAGATACTGTTTCCCTGCGACCTGTTCGGCGCCCACCTGGCGACCTCCGATTTATATGTAACCGACGAAGGGCAGGCATACGAGTCTGCCAAGCGGTACTACGCTGAAATCATGATGCCCTTCCGGACGAATATTCAGAAAAGCTGGAACAAACTCGATGAATACCCCATAGATATCATCGCTCCCAGCCACGGCCCTCTTCATAAGAAACCGGAATTTATCATGGGGGCCTATAAAGACTGGGTTTTCAGCGAGCCGAAAAATACCGTGGTGCTTCCCTACATCTCGATGCACGGCAGCACCCGCCTGATGGTAGACCACCTGGTTGGCTCCTTAATCGATAAAGGCGTAACCGTCAAACAATTCGACCTTACCGTTACCGATATCGGGAAGCTTGCCATGGAACTGGTGGATGCCGCCACCATCGTCCTGGGGGTTCCTACCGTCCTGGCCGGAGCTCATCCCAACGTAGTTTACGCCGCTTTCCTGGCGAATGCCCTCAGGCCTAAAGCGAAATTCGCGGCGATAATCGGTTCCTACGGCTGGGGTGGCAAGACCGTCGAGCAGTTGACCGGCCTGATTCCCAATCTTAAAGTGGAAGTCTTGGGAACGGTGCTCAGCCAGGGACTGCCGCGGGAAGCGGATTATAAAGCCTTGGATGAGCTGGCGGATACCATCGCCCGAAAGCATAAAGAATCGGGTATAAAGTAGACCATGTTGACGACATACGGGTATGGATAGTATATACTACTAGGAAAGCCTTTTCTTTTAAGTAATAGATATGGAGGTGTATCGTGGAGAAAGAAAAAATAATCGAAATTCTGAATGCCGACCTTCAGGATGAGCATGGCGCTATTATTCAATACCTGAGCCATGCCTATGCCATCGGCGAGGGGGAGATGTCCTGCGAAATCGAGGCAACGGCTCGCGATGAGATGCGTCACCTGGACTGGCTGGCCGAGACTATCGTCGAGCTGGGCGGTAAGCCCAGTCTGAAAAGAGGCACCATGCGCATGGGAGGCAAGACGGTGCCCGAGTGGATGCAGAATAACGTGTTATTGGAAGAGGGTGCCATCAGTAATTACCAGGAACATATCAAGATGATTGACGACCCCAAGATAAAACGCCTGTTAAAGCGAATCCTGGCCGACGAAAAGGCGCATCATGGGGACTTCGTGCACTTTGTGGAAAAGTCGAAGAGAGAGAACGCCGAAGACCACCGGGGAGACCGCAAGGACAGTGTCACCAAGATGCTGAACTGGGGCATTGAGCATGAGTATACCGTTATTTTGCAATACCTCTTTCATTCCTATATGGCCCCGGATCCTGAAGATAAAAAGCAGTTCGAAGACCAGGCCATCAACGAAATGCAGCACCTCGGCTGGCTGGCCGAAGAGCTAGTTGACGGCGGGGGCAATCCGAAAATCGAGCACTCGACACCGGACCAGTCGACGCAGACGGATAAAATGCTGCAGGCGGATATTAAAATCGAAAAGGAAGTCGCCGAAGCCTATGATAAGGCCGCTAAGGAAGTGGAAGACCAGGGTTTGAAGGAACTGCTCATACGCATACGGGACAATGAGATTTACCATATCGATGTTTTCAGCGACCTGTTAGAATTAGAGGAAAAACAGATGGGTTCGGGAAACGTAGGCGGTCTGCCTGATAGCGGAGGATAGATATGGGAACTTTAGTTGAAGCGGGTAAAACCAGCCAATTTGAAAACGGCGTCATGAAAAAACTCGACATTCAGGGACGGGAGATATTGCTGGCTAGAGTGGACGATAACTATTACGCCGCAAATAATCGTTGTCCGCACATGAGCGGTGATTTATCGCGGGGGAAACTCGAAGGAACTGTAGTTACCTGTCCGCGGCATTCTTCGCAGTTCGATTTGAGAGACGGCAGCGTCGTCCGCTGGCTGAAGGCTTCCGGTGTTTTATCTAAAATAGGCGGGGCGCTGAAGCATTCCCGTCCGCTGACCACCTATAAGGTCACCGTCGAGGGTGACGCCGTTCTCGTGGAAATCTAAAACAGGGTAAATACAGCCTGTATAATTAACGTTCAGGGAGGCGCAGGCCTATGTCTATTGTTTTTTCCGGCAATGAACTCCTCAACATCGCCATTTCCATCGAAAGAAGGGGCATGACTTTCTACGATATCATGGCCAAGTCCACCGATAACGAGGTGGCGCGGGCGGTTTTCGAGGCACTGGTTAATATGGAGCGTGAGCATATTACTGTCTTCGAGGATATGATGGATCAAATCGATTCATCCCATACGTCGGAAAGCCCGAGTCCGGAGTATTCGGGGTATGTTCAAGCCCTGATTGATGAAGCTGTTTTTACCGATGACATGATAACGAGCGAGATGGCGACGCAGGCGGACAGTGATATCAAAGCTCTGGAGCTGGCTATCAGCGCCGAGAAGGACTCGATACTGTTTTACTACGAAATGAAAGACCTGATGCCGAAACAGACTCTTCCCGTGATAGAGAGGATAATCCTCGAAGAGAAATCGCATCTTCAGCAATTAACGGAAGTTAAGAAACGGCTGCAAACGACCTAAATAAAGAACGGACGGAATATAGCAGAAGATGAACACGGCCAACAAAATGGTCCTGGGCTTATTGATATTGCTGGTAATTTACACGGCGGGGGTGGGTTTCTATTCCTATACGCTCAACCGGGATATAGACAGACTGGGGGAGCGTTTCTCCGCGCTGGAAGCGGAGCAGACCAACCGACTCGAAGCCCTCGATGCCGGTTTAGTCGATTTACAGAACGAGACCCTGGACAGACTGAACGCTCTGGAAGAAAAAATAGAAGAATCGCTGACCGGTATCGGTACCATACAGGAAGAAATATCAGGTGCTAATGAGGAAATCCTGGATATTACCTCGGGTCTGGGTGTACTCGACGAACGTATTACCGAACTGGAAGGTGAACTGGCCGCATCCGGTATAGACCCCGAGGTCGTCTTTGCGCAGGTAAGCCCGGCTACGGTAAGAATCAGTGACGGAGAGCTGACGCGAGGTTCGGGGGTTATTATGGACGCGGATAGCCATGTCATCACCGCCCAGCATGTTATCGACGGGCTGGCGGAAATATATGTGGTCACGTACGACGGTCTGGTTTCAAAGGCAACCCTGGAGGGCGAGTGTGAATTCAGCGATATCGCCGTCCTGAAGATGGATAAAGACCCCGGTGTAGTTCCGCCGCCGTTCGCCGATTCCAGCCTGATAGTCCCGGGAGTTCCGGTGGTGGCTATCGGTGCTCCTAGTTTTGAAACTACTGATGAAAACAAGATGAGGGATACTTTAACTGCGGGTATTATAAGCCAGGTCAACCGGTATATAAAAATAGATGAGAAATGGATACCCAACCTGCTGCAGTTCGACGCCCCGGTTAACCCAGGGAATTCGGGGGGGCCGCTATTTAACGCCGACGGAGAAATAGCCGGTATTGTGATAGCTAGGATAAGCGCTTCTCTGGGTGACGGTATATATTTTGCGGTATCCGCCAATAAAGCCAAGCGAGTCGCCGAAGAGATAATTGAAAAGGGTTTCTTCGACCATCCCTGGCCGGGAGTAATCATAGAAGAACTTCTACCGGAAGAAGTCTATGACCTGGGGCTTGAGACGGGTAACGGGGTATACGTCACCGGGGTGTTCGGCGGCAGTCCTGCCGAGGAAGCTGGAATAACGGCAGGCGATATCATAATGTCGGTTAACGGGGTAGCGATGAGAAATATTGCCGACCTGACCTCATATATAGCCGAGTACACCAGTCCCGGTGATACGGTAATCCTGGAAATCTTACGTGACGATACGATTGAAGAGCTTTCCGTAGAAATCGGCAGCAGAGAACAGTAGGCATAAAGATTATCAGCTTTTTCCGTACTTGAGGAAAACGCCCACCTTTTTTCGGTTAATCAGATTGAAGCCGAACCAGAGCAGTATCGCCAGCCCCACAACCTCCGGGATAAATACTTGGGGGTAGACAAACAGGTCCCAGAACCAGAATGATAACCAGTCCTCCACATTAACCCGGTCGAAAGTAAAGCCCAGCAACGGCCATAACAAGGTCTTCGGCGTGAGCCATATCTGGTCCAGGAGAAGGTGGATGAAGGTACCGAAAGCCAGCACCAGCAGCCAGGTCTTGCGGCGGCGCCGATAGAGATAAAAGCCTGCGGCGGTCAGGATAACCAGGAAGAGAAGCGTATGGGCGTATATCCTCCCATTGCTGAACGTGTCCCTGAAGAGAAACACGCCTAACGGTTTATCAATGATATCCGGTAGCAGTGAACCGACGAGTAAAATCCTGATGTCCACGTACTCCGAAAGCGACGTAAACCACGTTAAAATACCGTTTCCGGATTTCTTCTTAAAATTAGCGGCGCCAGCCAGCACCGTGGCCGCACCGAGCGTTATTCCGGTATGGGCGAGAAGCAGCATATTTATAATCCCTGTTAATTATAATATAATAAACGTACTTGAGGGAACTACTGAGCCTGAGGTGAAGCAGAGAATGAAGATAGTAGGTCTTACCGGGGGTATCGGCAGCGGTAAAAGCACGGCAGCGGGATTTTTAACCGACCTGGGCGCATTGGTGGTGGACCTGGACAAAACGGGACATGAGGTGCTGAGGCAGCAAGAAATCAGGGATCAGTTAGTAGGTGAGTTCAGCGGGGAGATTCTGGATAATAACGGCGAAATAGACCGTTCCAGACTGGGGAAGAAGGTCTTTCACGATAGAGAGGCTCTATCGAAGTTGAACGCTATAGTACATCCGGCTATCGATAAAATCGTTAAAAAGAAAGCCGGGGAATACCGTCGGCAGGGTGTGAAAGTGGTCGTTTTTGAAGCGGCGGCGATGCTCGAGGCGGGACGCGACTGGCAGGTTGACGAGGTTTGGGTAATAGTAAATCCGGAGGATGTGGTGCTGCGGCGCCTGTCGACGAGGCCGGATTACTCGGAATCGGACGTGAAAGCCCGGATAAAGTCGCAGATAACCAACGAGGAACGTATCAGACAGGCGGATGTGGTTGTTACTAACGACGGTACGCTCGATGAACTCAGGGATAAAGTAAAGCTTGCGTGGGAGAAGCTGCAGGAGAGGATGGGGGGGTAAGGAATGGGCTATTTACCGGGTCGATCATAGATGCTACGAGGGCAGCCTGGGTGGGAATAGATTTTTTTAAGGCGATTGGGGTGAGCTGGGCACTAACCAATAAAAAATAGAATCATAAAAACAGACTTATTTGACTCTCAGCTACAAAACTGATAGAATAAATAGTTTGGAGGGTTAAAATTTACGCTATAATCGAGACCGGTGGCAAGCAATATAAGGTATCAGAAGGCCAGACGATTGATGTCGAGCGCATTGACGTGGCCGAGGGCGGTACCGTCGAGCTGGACAGGGTACTGATGGTGGCTGACGGCGACAAGGTCGCGGTGGGCAATCCGGTAGTCGAAGGCGCCAAGGTGACGGCTACCGCTAAAGAAAACGGCAAGGGCGACAAGGTAATCGTTTTCAAGTACAAAGCCAAAGTACGCTATCGCCGCAAGAACGGGCACCGGCAGCAATACACCCGGTTAAGCATCGACAGCATCACGGCGCCGGGAATAGCGGAAGCTAAACCGGCTAAAAAGACCACCCGTCGTAAGAAGAAAGAGGAGATCGCAGATGGCGCATAAAAAGGGAGGCGGCACCAGCCGTAACGGCCGGGACAGCAAGGGACAGCGACTCGGCGTGAAGAGATTTGCCGGGCAAACGGTCAATGCCGGTACGATTCTGGTACGCCAGAGAGGCACGAGGATTCACCCGGGGGATAACGTCGGCGTGGGCAAAGACCACACGCTTTACGCTCTTATCACCGGTATCGTAAAGTACGAACCCGCCAGCAACGATAAAAGAAAGGTAAGCGTTTACGCGGGATAGGTGCGATGAAGGAAAAGATACATCCCGAATATTATAAAGATGCCCAGGTGGTATGTTCCTGCGGCAACACTTTTACCTCCGGTTCTACCAGGAAGCAGCTCAAGGTAGAGGTATGCAGTAAATGTCATCCCTTTTTCACCGGTGAACGAAGAATGCTGGATACCACCGGACGGGTGGAACGCTTTAAAAAGCGCTACAAGATTCAGGACTAATGATGAAGTTTCGAAAGGCAGGAGTCCCGATGAATCGGGACTCCTTTTTGTTTATATAAATGGCTGAAGAACCAAAGGTGAGATACGGTGGTCAGGCGGTCATCGAAGGCGTTATGATACGCGGTCGCAAATCGGTCGTGACGTCGGTACGACGTCCCAACGGTGAACTAACGATAGATGTCAAACCGGTCAATGAAGCATGGACCAAGCGCTATCGACGAATACCCTTCTTACGCGGAATCGTCATCCTGATAGAGACGATGGTGATGGGCATCAAGAGCCTGCTTTATTCCGCCAATATCGCTGTCGAGGAGGAGGCCGAGGAAATACCCTCGAAAGCCATCTGGGCTATGATAGCCTCGGCGGCTGTTCTGGTAGTAGTACTCTTTTTCCTGGCGCCGCTCTTCCTGACCCGGCTGGTGGACCAGTACATACCCAATACTATCGTTTTTCATATAGTCGAAGGCGTCATCAGGCTGGCGATATTCCTGGCTTATCTCAAGGCGATGTCTCTAATGCCCGATATCAAGAGGGTTTTTACCTATCACGGCGCCGAGCACAAGACGGTCAATGCCTACGAGGCCGGGGTTCCTATGGAGGTTAAAGCCATCAGAGCTTACAGCACCGCCCACGTACGCTGCGGGACCAGCTTCCTGTTTACGGTGCTATTAATCGCTATAATCGTTTTTTCTTTTCTGGGACGGGAAATCCTCTGGCTGATGATAGTATCCCGCATCGTTCTTATCCCGGTTATCATGGGGTTGGGCTACGAGGTCATCTATTTCGGCGCCAGGCATATGGATAACTGGATAATGAAAGCCCTGCTGACTCCCGGCCTGTGGCTGCAGTCGTTAACAACGGGCGAACCCGACGATAAACAGATTGAGGTAGCCATCGCGGCGATGAATAAGGCGGTGGAGATAGACCAGGCGGAGGCAGAAGCAGCCGCGGCAACCACGCCGGCTGAGAGCTCTTAATCAGTTTCGTCCAGCTTGCGAAAGAAGCAGTTCCGGTTACCGGTGTGGCATACCGGTCCCGTCGGTTGTGCTTTCACTAAAAGTGAATTATTTTCGCAGTCCCTGCGGATTTCAACCACCTTGATGATATTACCGGAGGTCTCTCCCTTGTGCCACAGTTCCTGACGACTGCGACTGTAAAACCATACCTCCCCGGACGATAGAGTCAGGTCGAGGGATTCCTCGTTCATATAGCCGAGCATCAATACCTCTCCGGTAGCGGCATCCTGGATGATGGCCGGAATCAGTCCTTGATTATTAAAATTCAAATCGCTCATGATTGTTTATCCTTTATTATACCTTAAAGCTGCCCTGCTTCGTCGAGAGCCTGCTTAAGATTAATATCGCCGGTATAGAGGGCTTTGCCGACGATAGCCCCCTCGAGGCCGAGTTTGCTCAGCATTTTAAGGTGATTTATCGACGATATACCGCCTGCGGCAATTACCGGTACGCCGACAACATCGAGTATCTCGGATATAGCCGCGAAGTTGGGTTCCGTCAGCGTGCCGTCGCGAGAGATATCCGTATAAATAAATCTTCGAGCACCCATCTCCACCATAGATTTCGCCAGCTCTAGAGCAATCTCACCGGTGTCCTGGAGCCAGCCATGAGTGGCGGCGTAGCCTTCGCGGACATCGATGCCGATGATAATGGAATCGCGAAATCGTTCCAGCGCCTCCCGGACGAGATTCCGGTTGACCACCGCCGCCGTGCCCAGAATTACCCGCTCAACGCCCGTTTTCAGTAAATTTTCGATTGTCGCCAGGTCGCGGATACCGCCGCCGAGCTGGGTGGGGATAAGCATGGCGCCGACAATCTCTTTGATGATGTCGAGATTTATTATTTCACCGGAAGCGGCACCGTCAAGGTCAACGATGTGAAGTCGCGGCGCCCCCATGGACTGCCATTTCAGGGCCACATCAAGTGGGTCATCGGAAAATACTGTTTCCTGGTTGTAGTTGCCCTGGTACAGCCTTACGCACCGTCCGTCCCTGAGGTCTATCGAAGGTATGATTTCTATTTTGAACCTCCTGTAAATATGCTATGGGGAAATTATAGCATTGAAACATGGGATGAAACAATATGCTTTATTCATATTGACAAAACGGCAATACTACGTTAAAATAATAACTGCCATCGACCTATTACGGCGGTGAGTTAAAGAATATTAGACCTTAACAAAATAAGTCGCTTGGATCTGGTAAGACCGAGACGGCACAATACCTAAAATCTTACTTAAGCCCTCTCTGTTATATCAGAGGGGGTTTTTATTTTAGGGGGTGTAATGCTCAAAGTAGGTTTCATAGGAGCCGGGATTGTAGGGACCGCACTGGCGGTGCTGCTAAGCCGAAACGGCTATAAAGTGACCTGTGTTTCCAGCCGAAGTCGGAAATCTGCCAAGAATCTTGCCAAGGCGGTGGAAGGCTGTAATATCCTGGACACCAATCAGGATGTAGCCGATGCCGCCGATTTCGTTTTTATCACGACCCCGGATGACGTTATACAAAGAGTGGCATCGCGGGTGGAATGGCGTAAAAGACAGAGTGTCGTTCATTGCAGCGGGGCCGATTCCGTCGAGATTCTGGAACCGGCCAGAAAAGCGGGCGCCCGGGTGGGTGGATTTCATCCCCTGCAGACCTTTGCCGGTATCGACCAGGCAATCGAAAACATCCCCGGCTCAACCTTCGCCATCGAAACCGACGAACCGCTGCTGACCATCCTGCAAGATATGGCTACCGCCCTGGGCGGACAATGGATTAGGCTAAAATCCAAAGACAAGGCTGCCTATCACGCCGCTGCCGTGTTTGCCTGTAATTACCTGGTTACCCTGGTCAAGCTGTCCACCGACCTTTGGGAAACGTTCCGCATCCCGCCCGAGAAATCCACCAAAGCCCTTCTACCGCTACTGCGGGGGACCCTTAATAATATCGAGACACTGGGCATACCTCAATGCCTGACGGGGCCTATAGCCCGAGGGGATATCGGCACCATTGACAAGCATATCAAGACTCTGGAAAAGAAAGCGCCGGCCCTGATAGCACCTTATATGGAACTGGGCAGGCAGACGATACCCATCGCTCTTGCCAAGGGCAAAATCGATAAAAAACGCTCAATAGAGCTGGAAAAAACACTGAAAGCAAGCTGATTCTATAATTTCAGGGGGAAAATTCATGAGAACCATGCTGAAAAGTAAGATTCATCGAGCCACGGTTACCGACGGAAACATCGATTACGAAGGCAGTATAACCATCGATAAGAAGCTCATGGAAGAAGCGGATATGCTGCCCTACGAGCAGGTGCAGGTGCTTAATATCAATAACGGCGCCCGTTTCAGTACCTACGCCATCGAAGGCGAGGAGGGAAGCGGCGATATCTGCCTTAACGGCGCAGCCGCCAGGCTGGCGGTAAAGGGCGACCTGGTGATTATCCTGACCTACACGGAGATGTCCGACGAAGAAGCACGTAATCACCGGCCGAAAATCGTACAGGTTAATGAAAACAATGCCATCGTGAAGAAACTGGACAATATCTTTTATAACTAGGAAATGATATGCCGCGTATTACGATAAATAAAATCAGGGAAATGAAGCAAAAGGGTGAGAAGATTACCATGCTCACCGCCTACGACTATGTTACCGCCAAGCTAATCGACGAGGCGGGTGTTCCGATGATACTGGTCGGGGACAGCCTGGGGATGGTGGTGCTGGGCTACGAGACGACGATACCGGTTACCATCGAAGAGATGCTACACCATACCAAAGCGGTGGTCAGGGGCACGAGTAAATCTTTAATCATCGGCGATATGCCTTTCATGACCTATCACCTCAGTACCGAACAGGCCCTCAGTAATGCCGCGAGATTTATACAGGAAGCAGGAACCCAGGCAATAAAGCTCGAGGGCGGCGTGACCGTAGCCGACAAGGTTAAAAGAATCGTGGACTGCGGCATCCCGGTGATGGGACATATCGGTCTTACTCCGCAGTCGATTAATCAAATCGGCGGTTATAAGATTCAGGGCAAGACACCCGAGGTTGCCGCCAGGATGCTCGATGATGCCAGAGCTCTGGAGCAGGCCGGCGCTTTTGCAGTCGTCCTGGAGACGGTGCCTGCCGCCCTGGCTACCCTTATCACCAAGAAGATAAGCATCCCGACCATCGGTATCGGGGCGGGTGTCGGCTGCGACGGACAGGTCCAGATAATCAACGACATAATGGGTTCGTACACCGGCTACATTCCCAAGCATGCCAAGCAGTACGCTCAGTTGGTAGGCATTATGTCAAATGCTATCTCGCAATACCACGAAGAGGTAACGGCCGGAAAGTTCCCTACCGATGCCAACAGCTTTCCCATGGACGAGAGTATACTGGATACCTTAAAGGATAAGTAGATAAACGATAAGTTCAATTGAATAAAATACTAGAGAGGGGCGCCTGCCCCTCTTTCGATATGGAAAAGGAGACGGCGAAATGAAATCGGTAGAAACGATTGCCATGTATAAAAAAATACGCCCCCGGCTTGGTGCACCGGTCGGGTTCGTGCCGACGATGGGCTACCTCCACGAGGGGCATCTGTCCCTGGTCAGGAAAGCCAGGGAAGAAAACCGGACGGTAGTCGTGAGCATATTCGTCAATCCTACCCAATTCGGCCCCGGCGAGGATTTTATAAATTACCCCCGAGACACCGAGAGTGACCTAAATATGCTGGAACCGATTACCGATATCGTTTTCCTGCCGTCGGCCGAAGAGTTTTATCCCCCCGGTTATGATTCGTGGGTGGATATCGAGGGTATTACCGATGTGCTCGAAGGCGCCGTGCGGCCCGGGCACTTTCGGGGCGTGGCCACCGTCTGCACCAAGCTGTTCAATATCGTCCAGCCGACCCGGGCCTATTTCGCGCAGAAAGACGCCCAGCAGCTACTGGTGATAAAGAAAATGGTGTCAGAACTAAATATGCCGCTGGAGATAGTCACCTGCCCTACCATCCGTGAGCCCGACGGGCTGGCGATGAGCAGTCGGAATACCTACCTCGATAAAGAGCAGAGACAGGCGGCCACCGTTCTCTACCGGGCGCTGATGCTGGCGGAGCAGCTGTACGGTGGCGGGGAGAGAGACGCCAATACGATACGCCGCAGGATAACGGAGATGATAGAGAAAGAGCTCCTGGCGGAAATAGACTATATCAGCGTGGCGGATGCGGAGACGTTGAAAGAATTGGACAGGATAGAAGACAAGGCGCTGGTATCCATGGCGGTGTTGATAGGCAAGACGAGACTGATTGATAACGTAGCGCTGGAGCCGGTGATATAGTTACTCCTTGACCAGCATCAACAGGCCCAGCATCGCCAGTAAAGCCAGCCCGGCACCCAGATAGAACGGAGTTGCGGGACTCACTGTCTCCCATAGCCAGCCGGCGAGAACACTGGCCGGCAAGAGCGTTAGCCCCACTACTCCCTGATAATATCCGTAAGCAGTGCCCCTTCTCTCCGCAGGAACAAGGTCGGCCACGAAAGCTTTGGCTACCCCCTCGACGATACCATAATAGATACCATAGCAGGCGAAAAGCAACCATATATGCCAGACACTCGTCGAAAGGGCGAAGCCGAGGTAGACCAGGCCATAAATCAACCACCCGACAGCGATGACACGTTTTCGTCCCAGTCTGTCCGATAGCATGCCGGCGGGTGTGGAAATAATGGCATACGTTACGTTAAATAGAACGAGCATCAGGGTGATGTTTAACACCGAAGTGTCCAGATTCTGCGCTCTCAGTATAACAAAGAAGTCGCTCGAATTACCGAGGGTGAAAATACCCGTAATCAGCAGGAAGAGCTTGAACTTGCTGCTAAAACCGGTTTTTGCCACCTCTAACGTCCCGGTGTTTTTTATAATGGCATGTTTTATCAGGCCTTTTTCGTGGACAAAGAGAAGCAGCATCAGGACGGCCAGGAATGCCGGTACTACACCCACGATTACCATCCACCGGTAAGATTCTTTGGTGAGGTCGAGCCCGCCACCCTGAACGGTGTAGATAATGACGGCGGCGATGACCAACCCGAGGACAGCCCCGGTGGTGTCCATGGCACGGTGTATACCGAAGCCCTTTCCCCTCGACTCTGCTCCCACGGAATCGGCGATGAGAGCGTCGCGGGGCGAGGTGCGTATGCCCTTGCCCAGTCTGTCGCCAAAACGGACGCCAAGTACCCCACCCCAGGCCGAGGTCAAAAGCATGAAGGGTTTGACGATGGTGGATAAGCCATAGCCGATCACGGCCAGAATCTTGCGTTTCTGCAAACGGTCGCTAATGCGGCCGCTGAAAATCCTGAAAACGGCATCGAAACTTTCCGACAAACCGCCGATGAGTCCCACCGCCAACGCCCCGGCACCGAGTACGTTGGTGACAAAGAGCGGGACAAGGGTAAAAATCATCTCGCTGGAGGTATCGGTCAGGAGGCTGACCAACCCCAGGAAAAATACGTTATGATGAAGGCCCCAGATTTTACGATGGGTGGCTTCAATATCGGCGGGTGAATGTGGTTGGGACAACGGGGACTCCTTGTCAAAATATAACGATATATCATTACATGTAGTTACCGGTTTGTCAACGGATTAATGGTCAGGGAGTACAGAGGTTTACCTTGACTGTCATCCCAATCTAAAGTACAATATTATCCGAAGTAATTGCCGAGGTAGCTCAGATGGTAGAGCAGCGGACTGAAAATCCGCGTGTCCCCAGTTCGATTCTGGGCCTCGGCACCACCCCTCGAGCGGGCGGAAGTAGTTCAGCGGTAGAACGTCTCCTTGCCAAGGAGAAGGTCGTGGGTTCGAATCCCATCTTCCGCTCCATTTTTATTCCCAATATCACCAACCCGTATTAGATATCTATTCCCACCCAAACCTCCCTCGCGGCATCATGCCATTATCCATTGATTAATCCGCCCCGCCCCCTGGGGAAAAGTGGAAAATCCTTCTCATTCTACCTTTACGAAAGGGAGACGACCCATCGTGCAAGAAGTATTGTCCCCCTTTTGTAAAGGGGGATCAAGGGGGATTTTAACATTTCAATCCCCACCCCCCAAACGGGGAGTAGCCTGCGAAGAGGGGCGTTAGCCCCTCTTAATAAAATCTCCCCCTCCCTTTCCAAGGGAGGGGGACTAAGGGGGTGGGTTGAAAAGAAACGGATTGCTTCGCTTCGCTCGCAATGACAGATTAGTGCGCTCGGAATGACGATTAGCTATTCCATTTTTCTATCTCGACAAGACAGGAGTTCGGCGCCATGCCGGGGGCGTTCCTGGATAAGACCCTGTCCGGCGTGAGAATGCTGACACAGCCGCCTTTATCGATACTGGCCGGATTGCCCGGCTCCAGGGGGTCGTACTTACCGGAGCCGTAGTAGGAGTGGGCTACGCCCGGTTTTATCCTCTCGGTTACCTCTAAGATACAGAGCACGGCGCCACGGTCGTTGTATACTTTAACGATATCGCCGTCCTTTATACCCCTAGACATGGCATCAGCGGGGTGGATGCGCACCGGGTGCCAGAGATAGCCGTCCTTGAGGACGCGGTGGGAGGATATCTCCCCGAGCCAGGTGGCATTGGAGTCGTACTGGGTGTGGAAGGAGAACCGGGGGTGGGGGGTGATAAGCTGAATGGGGAATTTTTTGACTGCCTCCGAGTTGTAGCCTTCCCAGCTGGGTATATAGCGCGGTAACGGCGGTCTTTCTTCATCGTCGGGGAGATGCTTCAGTAAGCTTTGAGAGATGAATTCTATCTTACCGCTATAGGTTCCCAACTCTTTGCCCTTTGGCGTATTTCTCTTGGGATTAAAGTAATCGGGGGTATCGCACTCCCTGCCTTCGTAGAACCAGCGCAGTCCGGGCGTGGATTGATAGTCGTCGGGCATTGGTACGATGAAGTAACCATCCTTCTTGAAATCCTCAAAGGATATATGTTTGGGAAGGTCAGAATAATTAAAGACCTTCGCTATCCAGTCTTCTTCAGTGTTGCCCTCAGTGAATTCTTCCCCGACGCCGAGTCTTTCGGCCAGTTCCGTGAAGATATCATAATCGGCTTTCGATTCAAAGAGGGGCTCGATGCACTTTTTCTGGTAGACGATGACGCGGTGGTTACAGGCGTTAGAGCCGTGGTGGGTATAGCCGCCGGTATTGGCCCATTCGCCGATGTCATTCCTCTCGAAATTGGTGCAGGCGGGCAGGATGATGTCCGCCAGTCCCGTCTCCGTGCACCACCAGCAGTCCTGATTGACGACGAATTCCAGTTTGGGGCTCTGGTACATCTTCACCCAGCGGTTGGTGCCAGTCATCGTGCCGAGGAACGAGCCGCCATAGCGGTAGAACATCTTGACCTCGGAGCAGCCCGGGGCCGGATAGGTAAACGGGATGAACTGCTGCTCCAACGACTGGCCGCAGAAGGTCTCGCCGAGCCATTGGATGGGCGGGTCCAGGATGGCTTCGGGGACGAGGAGGCGGTAGATGCGCTGCTTGACCTTATTATTCACCGACTTCCTGGCAAATTTATTCAGGAAATTGGATCCGAAAGAGCTGTAGCCGGGGAAGTTGAACTCCGCGTTGTACGGCGAGCCCATGGTGGTACCCCAGATGTTGACACCCGGTTTACCCAGCCCCTGCATCGCCTGCAAGAGCACCATCAGGCGTGTCCATTCCGTGCCGTAAGCCTGGCGGCAGGCACCAGACTGACCGCCGCGGGAACCGGCCGCCAGCATGGTGCGACTGCTTGCCCATTCCCTGGCCAGGCTCTTGATGGTATGTACAGGAACATCGCATATTGCCGCTGCCCATTGTGGAGTCCTGGGTATGCCGTTGTCCTCACCGAGAATATGTCTCCTGAACTCGTCAAAGCCAATGGTATGCGTGGTCACATATTCTTTATCGTAGGTGTTTTCGGTAAGCCATACGTAAGCGATAGCCTCAGCCATGGCAGCGTCGGTACCGGGGCGCGGGGCTATCCACTTATCGCCGAGGATGGTGGCGGTATAATTACAGAAGGGGTCGATGAATATCTGCTTTTTACCCAGGTCTCTCAGCCAGAGCCGCCAGGAAGCTGACTCCTGACCTCCGTAGATACCGCGGGTGGAATCGGGGTCGTTGCCCCAGTGCACTACAAGGTCGGTGTTTTTGAGGGCGTCTTCCAGCAGGTCGTACTGCTCGGGCATGCCGAGTCGCCAGAAGAATCCGTAGGTATGGGTAGCGCCCCAGTGCCAGCCTTCCCAGCTGTCGGGATTATCCATGATATCCGTAAAACCGATGAGGTTGAAAAACCTTGCCCAGGTCGAAGTGCGATAACCGAGGTTGCCCCAATTGTGGTGCGAGGAAGCGCGTGACATGACAGCCTCGGGTCCATAGTCGGTGCGGATTCTTTTCATCTCGCCAGCGACGATATCCAGGGCTTCATCCCAGCTTAGGCGGCGATAGCCCGACTTGCCTCGGTTCTCAGGGTGCCTGTTACCAGATGGGTCGAAGTCTTCACGGATGAGAGGGTATTTAATGCGGGCTTCCGAATATATCCTTGCCTTCTCGACCATGGTGAAAGGAGCGACACAGGCTTTCCGGTAAGGTGAGAATTCTTTATCGCCGACGGATATCGACCACGAAGCGGCATCTTCTTCAGTGAGAACCAGAGGACGTACCCTGGTTATTTTGCCGTCCTTGACGTATACCTGTACCGGTCCGCCGATGGTAAGGTTGGTGTATACTTGTTCCAAGATGTGTTGTTTCCCTTCCGTAGCAATATTACGTAAAAATGTGAAATAGAATTTCTTCCTTCTTAAAAGTATAATAAATAAGCACGGTTGATATCAAACGGAGAGATTATGAAAAAGATAAAGCTGCTGAGCTGGAACGTAAACGGCATCCGGGCGGTAAAGGGGAAAGGCTTTCTGGAGTGGTTTTATAAAGAAAACCCGGACATTCTTTGCCTCCAGGAGACCAAGGCCCAACCGGAACAGCTCGATGACGACCTCCTGGAACCGGAGAGTTACCATGCTTACTGGAACTACCCGGAGAGGAAGGGCTACAGCGGTGTGGCGGTCTATACCAGAGAGGAACCTGAAAATATCAGCTATGACCTGGGTGATAAGAGCCTGGATATCGAAGGCAGGGTTATCGTTGCCGAATATCCTGCGTTTACCCTGATGAATGTATATTTTCCCAACGGCAAGAGAGACCAGGAAAGACTCAATTACAAGATGGCTTTCTATGATGAATTTTTAAGATATGCCGATGAACTAAGAAGTATAGGTAAAAAACTGGTTATCTGCGGCGACGTGAATACGGCGCACCGGGAAATAGACCTGGCGCGTCCCAAGGAAAACTCCAAAGTATCCGGGTTTTTACCGATAGAACGGGAATGGATAGACAGGTTGGTGGCTCACGGCTACGTGGATACCTTCAGGGTTTTTAACAAGGAGCCCGGTCAATATACCTGGTGGGACCTGAAATCGGGCGCACGAAGCAGGAACGTAGGCTGGAGGATAGATTATTTCTACGTGAGTGAAGACCTGCTGCCATGGCTTACAGGGGCTTTCATCATGCCCGATATCATGGGTTCCGACCACTGCCCGATAGGTATAACGCTCAATATCTGATAGTTACAGCGTTTCCAGTCCCCTTACGACATCGTGAAGGTCATCGAAAGGGGTATAAGCCAGCTTCTCTTCCTCGCATTTACGGAGCAGGTCGCCGGTAGCGAAGACCTTTATCGCCAGTCGCGACGAGTAGATATCGGAGACTCCATTGCCGACATACACAACATCGTAGCTATCTTTTATCAGTAATTTTGTATAAGACTCTTTAAAGCCGGCGTCCATCTCCTGACCATCGGGACCGATATAACTGGCTATCATGCCGTCAGGACGAAAATCGTTGGTGGCGGCGAACACTTCGACGTTTTTGAGTCCCAGGCTTTCCAGGAGGGCATCGATATAGAAAGTCAACCCGTTGCTGACGATGATGAACCGATAGCCATGCCGCGAGCAGTAATCGACCAGTTCCTTGAGACCGGGGCGGATTTTAACGCGGTCGCTGTTAAATATCACATCAAGCTGGGTCTGTTTGTCGGCTTTCACCATGGCGAAGACTTTTTTGTTGAACGCGCCGACGGGTATTCTTCCTTCCATGTATTCCGTCAGCATTTCCCGCCACTTATTACCGACAAAGGTATCCAGGATAAGAAAACTCACATCTTCTTCGGTGATGGTTCCGTCGAAATCGCATTGCACGGCAAGTTTCATAAGGCGCTATGACTCCCTGTTGAATTTATGGGGTCTAATTCACTATAGCTGATTATGCGTAAAGCGGTCAAACCTGTATTATTTTCATCAGGTTGATAGTGCTTACCTCACCCTATAAATATACGGGGTGTTCAAGAGGGGTGAAACCCCTATTTTAATTTTTTCCTCCTTTCAAACATACTAGAAATCGATACCTGTAAATAAACCCGTTTGAGAGGGGGACAAAGGGGGTGAGTATATAAAAACGGCCAGATACCCTTAGAATCTTTGAAATGTTATATCCTGATGATAGAATATGACGTAGGTGAATGAGTTGGCACGTTATATTATCGGCACATCCGGCTGGCATTATGATGACTGGCGCGGTCGTTTCTACCCGGAAGGCTTAGCAAAATCCAAATGGCTGGAGTTCTATGCCGGTCATTTCTCAACGGTAGAGCTCAACAACACTTTCTACCGTTTACCATCGGAGGCTGCTTTTAAAAACTGGTATGATTCAACGCCGCCGGGATTTATCTTCGCCGTAAAGATAAGCCGTTATATCACCCATATCAAAAAACTCAAAGATACACGAGAGGCTTTACAAAACTTTATGTCAATGGCTACCCTGCTGAAAGACAAGCTGGGGCCGGTGCTGTACCAGCTACCGCCAAGCCTGCACCGCGATGACGCAAAGCTGCAAAAGTTTCTATCCGGACTGTCAACAGAATATAAACATGTAATTGAATTCAGGCACGAGTCATGGCTGACGGACGAGGTCTACGATATCCTGCGTCGGTATCACGTCGGGATGTGCGTTTTCGATATGCCCAATTTATCCTGTCCCCTGCTGGCGACGGCCGACTTTGCCTATATCAGATTTCACGGGAAAGACAGCCTGTATTCAAGCAGCTACAGCGACGGGGAACTGGCTGACTGGGCAGAGAAGATAAAAAAGTTAGCAGAGAATTTGGGTAATGTTTATATTTACTTTAACAACGATATCCAGGGATTTGCGCTGAAGAATGCGGAGACGATAAGGGAATTATTATAGGGGATTAAATAGAAAGACTTTAAGAGCGATGAAGTCTTTTTAACATTGAAACGTCTTTTAACTATTTATTTTACCGAGCTATAAGTTCGAGCCCAGGTCGGTTATTTGATTTGGGTAACATAATTCCAATTTTATCAATTAATGTAGCAGTTTGTTTATCAAGATTTCCTTCTGGGTCTGCTTGTATTATATCGTTATCTAACTTCAACCTATCCATTAAGGCACGTAACATCAAACGAAAATATTGCTCAACCGCGTCAGTATATTTATGTAGAATATTAAGCTGTTTTCTATTAAATAATGATAATTTTGTATGGGCAACATCAATATCATTACGTAGAGCCATTACTGGTAAAAAGTAACACTCAATTTCATCTTTTGGGTATTCTAGTTGTGCTAAACCATTACGCACGGCATCTCTAGTTCTTCCATCGCCTTGAGGCGGGAAAAGAACCTCTAGTATCTTGCAATAATTAAGTATAACCTCGGCAACAT
The DNA here is from genome assembly GCA_964503235.1 of uncultured Dehalococcoidaceae bacterium. Lineage (GTDB taxonomy): Bacteria > Chloroflexota > Dehalococcoidia > Dehalococcoidales > RBG-16-60-22 > W425. Next base: position 28,945 of record CAZCZJ010000009.1, read on the forward strand.
AATCAGAAGGAGAATTTCCCGCATCTCTCAATCGGCAAGCGATATAGAAATGTTGCAACGCAGCAATGATTCTTCTTTGAGCAGGATGATTATTCAATATTTCCATAGTTTTCCATGCAGAATCCACTTTTTCCTCTTGTATCTCTTGAGTAGTGACCTCAAAGCTACCTGACTGCGCTTTAAGTGCCCAGCAAAATGCGGTCTTTCCCACTTTTCCTTTCACACGTTTAATAATCGGTGATTCTCCAAAACTAATATTTAATATAGGTGGAAACCCATAATACACAGCTTCAATTATGTTAATAAGGTCCTTAATAGTCTCACAATAAGTTCGGATATGAAGTTTATTACCTTTAAGTCTTATCGCTCTAATATTGTCTTTAATAGTTACATTCAGTGGACTTAATAGGCTTTCAGCATCCACATATGTTCTGCCAGTATTTGCATCATATTTGATTTTACATCCGGTTCCGCGTAAAAGAGTCCTTCCCTTACCAGAATGATTCCCGAAAGCCTCTGTGGGACAAAACATGAACTCAATGTACACTTTATTAGGGAAAACCAATGTGCCACCCTCTTCAAGCAGAAAGGAACGTTCACGAAGTTGATAAGTCAGCATTTTGACTGTTCTCCTTTAACACTACTCATGAATATACAACTAAAATTACTGGTTTGTTTATCTACATCACACATGCAGCTCTATAACATCCCCGTCCTTTAATAGGTGGTCTCTCTTCGCCATGACGCCGTCGAACTTGCCCGAGCCCCAGATGCGGGCGTATTTCATCTTTTTGGCAAAGTCCTTATGCACCGAGGCGGCGGCTGCTTCAAGGGTGCTCCCCGTCTCCAGTACTATCGGGTCTTCGTAGTCCGGCTTGCCACCGGGGACCTTGGTATATACCCGGATGATATCCAGCAGGCGGAATATCGCCAGCCTGAGTTCGCCGAGTCCTTCCTCAAGAGTAGATACAGAGATAAGAGTTACACGACCGCCGTATATCTCCCGCAGAATGTTGTAATTTTCTGCGTTAATATCCAGGTCTTTTTTATTACATATCACCAGCGCCTTTTTAACGGTTATCGGCGATTCCTCTTCACTCTCAGGCTTGCTTTCCCAGAGTCCTATTTTCTTTTCCTGCAGCCTGGTGATGACAGCCTCTAATTGTGACAGAGGGTCGTTATCCAGGTCGAGAACTATGAGTAAAGCATCTGCCCGTCTGATGATATTTAGAACCCACCATTCGGGAGGCTGGTCGCTCAAGGGCGGCGTATCGATTAGCTGAATCTGGATATTCTCGTAAGCCATCATACCCGGTGTGGCGTTCTGGGTGGTGAAAGGGTAAGCGGCTACCGTCGGGGTGGCTTTAGTAAGGCTGGCGACTATCTGCGATTTACCGGTGTTGGGCGGACCGATAACTGCCACCTGACCGGCACCCACCTTTTCAATCATCATCGATGCACGCTGGGTGGCCGTTCTCTTATCAAGCGACTGCGTCAGCCTGGCTATCTTGGTGCGGATGTCAGCGCGAAGGTGGTCGGTGCCCTTATGCTTGGGCATGACCGAAAGCATCTCCTCCAGGCAGGCGATTTTCTCCAGGGGGCTTTTCGCCGTCCGGTAATTTCTCTCGGCTTCAAGATACTGCGGCGTGAGATTAGCGGGCATCTTTACAAATACTCCTTAATCTTTTTCGCCTGGTTGTGCGTCATACCCGTAGCCGCCACCAGTTCATCGATGGAAGCCTCCTGTATCCTGGGGACGGAGCCGAAATGGTGCATCAGGGCGCTTTTGCGACGGGGTCCTATTCCCGGAATATTGTCCAGTACCGAGGTAAAGCTCTTCTTGCGATGTACTTTGGCGTAGTAACTGATAGCGAAACGGTGAGCTTCATCCCTGATATTCTGCAGCATCTGGAGTCCGGGAGAGGATTTGGGGAGGACTACAGGTTTTTTCCTGCCGGGAAGGAATATCTCCTCTTTTTCCTTGGCCAGACTGGCGGTGGGGATGTCAACACCGCTTTCATTCAGCACCGCCAGAGCGGCATTGAGCTGTCCTTTGCCACCGTCGATGAGAATGAGGTCGGGCATAATGCCCCAGGTAGTGGTATCCGAACTATCTGCGTTTTTCCCTCGTTTAAAACGCCGCCGCAGCACTTCCTGCAGCATGGCGTAGTCATTAGCCCCCGATACGGTTTTAATTTTAAAACGACGGTAATGGGCCGGTTTTGGCCTGCCGTCCTCGAAGACGACCATGCTGCCTACCGCCGAGGTGCCCTGTATGTTAGATATATCGTAGGCTTCCATGCGAACCGGTTTTTTCTTGAGTTTAAGCTCCTTTTCAATCTCTTCCAGGGCTTTATCCAGCGACCTGGGAGATGTCATCTCTTTTATTTTAAGCTGTTCCCATCCCTGCCGGGCGTTTTCGGCGGCGATATCCACCAGCTGCTTCTTGATACCGCGGCGCGGCACCTGAATATTTACGACGCCACCCCTCTTGCTGCGCAGCCAGTCTTTGACAACCTGTTTATCCTCGATGGGGTACTGGAGTAACAGCAGCGGGGGTATCTGTGGAGAAGATGAGTAGTACTGCTTGACGAAGCTGGTGATTATCTGACGGGGTTCCTCGTGGCGGGTCCCCTGGAGGAGAAAACCCTCACGACCGGTCAGCCGGTTGCTGCGGATAAATAATACCTGAACGTAGGCCTTGTCTTCGTCCTGGATATAAGCGATAACATCCTGTTCGCCCCTGACGGTTGCCGCTATCCTCTCGCCTTCGATAACCTCCTCCATTGCCTGAATCTGGTCTCTTAAAGCCGCCGCTTTTTCATAGTCAGTGCCCGCGGATGCTTTATTCATCCTGGTTTTGAGCTCCCGGATGACCTTATCGCGTTTACCCTCAAGAAAGAGGATGACCTCTTTGATTACCTGGTCGTATTCCTTTTTACTGACCGACCCGGTACACGGCGCCAGGCAATGTCCCAGGTGATATTCAAGGCAGGGACGGTGTTTGGCGCCGGTGATGGTTTTATTACAGATGCGGAAAGGGAAGAGGCGCTGCAGGACGCGCAGCGTGTCCTTGACCGACCTGGAGCTGGAAAACGGCCCGAAATAACGACCGCCGTCATCGTCTATACGACGGGTCCGGTAGACGCGGGGCCACTCTTCTTTCACGTCGATTTTGAGATAAGGGAAGGTCTTATCATCCTTGAGACGGACGTTAAAGCGGGGGTGGTACTGTTTAATAAAATTCAGCTCGAGAATCAGCGCTTCCTGTTCCGAGGTGACGGTAAAGAAGTCAATATCAGCCATAAGCGAGGCTAATAACGCTATCTTGGGGGATACCTGTGATGAAGCACTGAAGTACGACCTTACCCTATTGTGGAGGTTATTGGCCTTACCGACGTAAAGGATATTCCCTCCGGTATCCCGGAAAAGGTACACCCCGGGTTTGTGGGGTAATCTATCAAGCTGCTCTTTTATCAGTTGGTTACTCAATTCTACGCTCACGTGTTATATCTAATTCATTCTAGCACAGGAATATTATTGAGCAAAGGTTTTATAAAGGGGAGCTTGCGGAGCGGTGATTAATATTCAGGAAATACATTTTTTGGTTACAGTACTCTCATTTGGACTTTTGACATGAGTAGTATTTGTTATATAATAGAAATACGGGAAATACAGATAGATTAGGTTGAGACGATTAAGAACCGCGATATTCTTTCCATTATAAGTGAAGTTAGTGAGACACTTACGCTTAGCAGTAATCCCCAACAGCTTCTGGGAACGATACTGGATACTATATCCGGGATTTTCAAGGCGGATTGCTGCTGGGTCCAGCTCGCCAATACTGGCCGTGACAGGCTGCCCCTGGTTGCCAGCCTCGGTTTTACCGCGGATATGAAGCGCGAGATGAACCTGTTAGACCGGGACCACCGCTTCATTCATGAGGTAATCGGTCTGGGACACAAGATTGTCATTCACAGTCTGAGCCGTGACGGTAAATACAACATCCCGGTTTTTAAGAAATCCGGTTTCCGCTCGCTGCTGGCAGTTCCCATAATGACATATCGCATCCACGGGATTCTGGGAATGGCTTTCCGTTCCAGGATGAAATTCAATGAAGACTTTACTCAATTGTGTGATGTTATCGCCAATTTAATCGGTATGTCTCTTCATAAATCTACACTGAACGAACGACAGATACAGAAAAGGCCGGCTGAACCGGCCGATTCCGACGAAATGAAATCGGGTGATAATAAAACCGAAGAACCAAGTGTGAAGGATTCTTCAGAGAATGATATTCAAAGTATATCCGAGATAACAGGCGTAGATAAGAACCGCGTTAATGAATTTCACGACCATGCTAGGAGTATGAGACGCTTCAACGAGTCACATAAATAGCTTCTCATATCCAATGCATCACCCGAGAGTCTTAAAATAATACCTTGATATTTTCTTTTCAGTCTCCCGGGCAATCCATATTTAGATTATCAGGTAATTGATATCAAACCCTGCTTGATAGCCACGACCACAGCCTCGGTGCGGGCATTGGCATTCAGCTTCCTCAGGATAGAAGTTACATGGTTTTTAATCGTTTGCTCGCTTATCCCCAGTTCGGCGGCTATCTGTTTATTTAGATAACCTTCGGCTATATACTGAAGGATTTCTATTTCCCGGGGTGTCAGCGGCGACATGAAAGCTTCGGATTCGCTTCTGGCTGATAGTTCCTGGAACTGCTGCAGGACGTGTTCCGCTACTTTGGGTCGGTCGGTCAGGTATTCATTAATGGGATGTTCTCCCCGGGCGACGCGTCTTACGGTTTCAACCAGTTGCTCGGCGGTAACTTCCTTGCTCAAGTAAGCTACGGCCTGGGCTTTTAAGGCGAGGAAGAGCTGGTTATCATCGAGATTGGAAGAAAGTACGATAACGCCGATGTTGGGAGAGCGCTGTTTAATTTTCTTGGCCAGCTCGATGCCGTTTTCCGACGGGCCGTCAATATCCAGCAGGGCGACATCAGGCGGCAGATTATCGATGGCTTTGATGACGCTATCATTAACCTCAGTGATGCCCGATATTGATATATCTTCAACATCAGAGAAGGTCTGCTCTACTCCTTGCTTGAATAATGATTGCTGGCTGATGATAAATACCTGGATTTTGTTCTTATTGTTGTTGTTCATCATATTTACTCCTATCATGGCCGTGATATATCAGGCCGGTATTTATTTGTTTTTTTAGCCTCCTGTTATGGCGGGTTTTTTCTCGTATAAAGTTACGAATATCTCAACAAGGTGCGGGTCAAATTTAGTGCCTGCATATTTTTTAATTTCTTCCAGCGCTGCTGGAACGGTTGCGGAGCCGGAGTCCTTCATGTTTGAAATTGAAATATCAAAGGCACTGGCGATGGCCAGAATACGTGCATCCAGTGGGATATCTTCACCTTTGAGACCATGGGGATAACCGGTTCCATCAAAGTTTTCATGATGATGCCGTATGCCGTCAGCAGATTTGGACAGTTTGGGAATACTGCCGACGATGTTCGCACCCAGTTGGGGATGACTCTTGATTATTGCCCAGTCCTCATCGGTAAGCTCGTCGGTCTTATCTAATATTTCATCGCTGATGTTGATTTTGCCGATATCATGTAACAGTGCACAGGATTCCAGTTGTTTAAGTCCCATTGTATTGATTTCGAGGGCTTTGCCCAGGGTTATGGCGTATTCAGCGACTTTCTTTGAGTGATTGCGTGTACGGACTGTGCGACTATCAATAGTCTCTGCCAGGTTGTAAATAATACTTACAATCCTGTTATTGCTATCTTTTTTAGATGTGCTTGATTCAGTAAAATAAAGGTTGGAGAGGGTACCCGAGGCACAGAATATGCGATTCCCTCCGCTCCATTTTGCCCGGTAAAGAGTCAGGTCAGCCGCGGCAATAATATCGGAGTGACTCATGCCGTCCTCGGGCCAGCTGGCCAACCCGATACTGGCCGTGATATTAATATCACCGGTGTCCAGTTCCGAAGCGATACTCTCACGTACTCTTTCGGTTACCTGGCTGGCGGCTTCGATGGTTGTTTGTGGCAATAGTATAGCAAATTCATCGCCGCCGTATCGGAAGGCCTGGTCTGAGTTTCTTACCTTATTTCTGATAATATTGCCAACCTGTCCCAGAAGCGTATCACCGGCCAGATGCCCTTTGGTGTCATTAAACGCCTTGAAAGAATCAAGGTCGAGGATGGCCAGGGCAAATTTGCCGCCGTAGCGAGAATGTCGGCTGATTTCACTATCAATCATCTCATCGAGGGAACGGCGGTTTAACAGTCCGGTGAGTTCATCGACACGTGCCTTTTCTTCCGTCTCGGCGTAAAGTCGCGCATTCTCCAGCGGCATGGCTATTTGTGATGCGAGTTGCTCGAGGAGTTTTACGTGCTGCTGGCAATAAGCGTCCTTTTCGCGGCTGGCGAGAATGAGACTACCGATTACTTCACCTTTAGCTATCAACGGCAGGTACACCATAGATAACATCCCCTGTTCATAAAAATCGTTTCCCGTAGAAAACCTGATTTCTTTAGATAGGTCACGTTCTGTAAGAGGTTTCTTGTTGGTAACTACCCAGCCCGTACCGGAGCTCTGCATGGGTATTTTTTCTCCTACCTGGTAGGTTGAGCCTTCTTTAGATGACAGAGCTACGCAGCAAAGCCCTTCTTCTTCTACCAGTACTATTGATGCCCAGTTGACATCAACGATTTTCTTCAGTTCTTCAATGAAGCTCCCGAAGATTTCCTGAATGTTCAAACTGGAGGCGACAATAGTACTGCAATTGTTAATTACAGATAACTCTGTCTCCCTCTCTCTGAGCTGGTCGTTGAGATATTCTTTTTCCATCGTCACCGCTACCCGGTCGGCGATATTCGTAATTATGTTGTATTCTTCCAGTGAATATCTACCGGACTTCTTCTTGCCGAGGACCAGGATGGCAATCAGCCGGTCACGACTTATTAACGGTATCAGGATTTCCATCTCTTTTGATTCTATTTCCTCTTTTTCCTCTGACCACAGACCTAAAAATTCGGGCAGGAAGGTCATATTATCTTTTGTCAGCGGCACCCGTTCCCGTTCCAGGTATTTGACGATGGGATTATTAGCTTTGAACTTCAAATCGGCAAACTCGTTGTTTTTCGGTTCTGAAATTTGCACGCTAAAGTCATCGCTGCCAGTTTCGGGGAAAAGAAGAGTTGCCTGTTTAATACCTATGGCCCGGGTGAGTAATACCAGCAACTCACCGCCCTGTTCTTTTAAACTGAATATGTTATGAATCGTATCGGTGAAATTAGACAGTTTCTGGCGGTGATTATAGCTGGAGCCATGAAAAGCCCTCGACATCGTGTTAAAGAAAAAACCACGTAATCTGTAAATAAGTATGGCAACAAGTAGTCCCGTTCCCGTGGCAGCAAAAGAAGCGGGAAGGCTAATCTCAAAATCGAATATGTTATGGAAGACAAGAAGCAAGAGCCAGTAGGCAGCAATTCCAATAATACCCAGGCTCAACCAGGCGGTGCCTTCCCTTAATACTATTCTAATATCAACCAGTTTGTGTCTGATAACAGCGTAGCTTAAAATAAAGGCATTAAAAAGGTTGCCGAAATGACTCATCGGTATTTCCCTGCCCCAAGGAAGAAGTGAAAAGATAGTGAAAAATAATAGAAATGAGAGACCTATAAGTAAAGATATTATTTGGTTATTTAATACTGGATTGTTAGAAGTTTTTAACATCTTAATGAATACATAGTAATTTCTAACGGAGAGTATTATTAGGGGCAGGAATAGAGCGATTATTCCCAGTTTGTATGTACCATGAACCTTTCCGCTAACAGTACTCACATCGGTAATATATCCCAGAGAAAGTAAAATCAATACCAATACTAATGAAATATAAGCAAAAGGCAACCATCGTCCTTGCCTTGATGGGTAGAAGGAAGATACGAAATAATGGAATTGTATCGCCATTATCGTATAGAAACCAATAACGAATTGAAATATTATATATTTATTTTCGGGAAAGGTGTTACTTCTGAAGAAAAAGTTTGTTAGACTCCATAACATGGCGAATATCAAGAATAAGAAAAATAAAGTATTTCGAGTATGCCATGGTCTGCTACTGATTGTCATAAATAGCAGCGGAATGTACGCGATTACTGCAATTAAGGGAAGAATTGCTTCTACGTTCATATAAGGGAATTATCATGCCAAAAGGAATAACTGTCAAGGGGTAACCAAAGTAAGTGAACTAAGGTGGGAATACTAAAGTACTATAGTTTTATGCGGTGATTTTATCGGTATTAATATCGCTTTTTGTTTCAACTGTTTCTTTGGTTGCTTGTTTGGTTTTTGTTACTACTATTAGTTCTTCCGTTTGAGATAGTAATAGTGATAAGACTTCCTCAGAAGGATTAATGTGAGGAGGTTTCAAATGCGCTAAATCGGCACCTTCAGTTTGTTTATTAACCAAGTAATTGGAGAATGAGCCACTTGGTAACAACTTCAATTCGACAGTAAAACCTAGCTCATCCCTCCAGTCTTCTTGAATTCCGGATTCATCATAACTACTTCTTCCTGAGACGACCAAATGTTCCTGAATATTTGATAATACATCAGATTCATTACCTTGCCAATTTTTCTTGGGTTCAATAAGTATGTTGAGCACAGTTTCCCCTGGCTGTTTGTATGCTACCCAATCTTCGTAAGCAATCCCAGACTTTTCTATGGCTTGCCAAATTAGTTTTTCTGTCAGTTTAATAACCATAAAGCTAATAAGGTCGTCAGCCCGTCTTTCAAAAACCATTTGGGGGATGTTAATTCCAAGTTTATTATTATGCAATGAAGTAATTCTAATCATATCGCCTATCCTATATCGAGTCATGGCACCGCCGTGAAAGTTAGTTAGGACCAATTCATAAATTTCACCGGGTTTTACTTCATCTAATAAAAGAGTCTTTGGCTGATAGCTGTTATCCATCTGCCATTTTAGGATTTCGTCTTCAGGTATAAATTCTATAAAATTAAGGTTAGGAGTAAAAGTCATACTTTCATGGTCCCATATTTGTGTGGCAATAACACCGGCTTCGGTAGCAGAATACATATCCAATGGATACTTACCCCAAAACTCATATATTTTATCTTTATACACCCAACTATCAACACCGCTGCCGACGATACCTTTCAAATTCCACAAATCTTTAGGTAACATTGCACGTCCTGCTATTTTGCTTTTAATTCTACCTTTGACCAGACGCAATAGGGCTTTTGGGTTTTTTATATATGAATATGATTTGGTATTAGTAGACGATTGTTTTATTTTTTCACCAACCATTTCTAGAACAAGAGATAGACCAAAGAAATAGTCCATCCCTTGAGAAATCGCTTGCTGAAACCCGAGTTTAATTCTTTCTTCAAAATTTAATTTTTCTGATTCTTCTGGACTTGGATAGTAATACAAAGGTGTTTGGAGTCTTAATAAATCAGCAAATGTTCCTGAAATATACGGTCTTGGGGCTACCGAATATAATATCTTGATATTCTTAGGGATATTCGTTAAATCTCCCCAATCTTTACAACATGATAAAATACCAACTCCATATAAAATAACACTTAGTTCCTGGGCATATTTAGATGTCATTGGGACCCATTTACAGGGATAATCACCTGTCCTGCCAGAGGTTCTGACCCAGAAAGCGGGTTTTACCGGTAGAATATCAACGTTTTTTTGTTCCAATTCGGGGCAGTAGTCCGCATAAGTTGTTAGTGGTACAAGCTCCCGAAATTCTTCTACAGTTTCAGGCTTTCTGCCCTGCATTATTTTATTACCGAGGGGAGATTTGTTCAGTAATTCCAGTTGCTCCAGTAAAAGCCGTTTCTGGATATCCATGAACTCTTTAATATCCAGTTTAAGATAGCCACAACACATCTGCCAGAGCTCTTCGTGTTTCCCCTGACGCAGTAGTTCTGCCGCTTTCAGCATGTAATAACTCCCCAGCCATTTTGCCATATGGCAATTTTAGACACACTACAAGGCTAAGGTATTGGCAATAGGCTTGGGAAGTGGTTGTGTTCTAGAATATAGTTCTATTACACGCGTAATGGCATGATTGAGTAGATGATATGGTATGTTTTGAAAGGATTCAGAGCAGTGGGCTATAGCTCTTCTTCGTCCTCTTCATCCTGTTTGTAGAAGGATTCGAGTTGCTGGTTTAGATTTTGGAAGTCTTCATTCTGCTCGGATTTTCCCATTGACATCCCGTAACTGACAAAGAACTGGAGAAAATTATGCAGCAGTTCCATGATTTGCCGCATGAAATTATCTATTTCTTCTCTTTTGACATATTGTTCCTGATTATCCTGTTCATCCAGTTGGCACTGGATTAAATAATTAACAAATTCGGTACGATTCAGTTCGCCGCGATTCTTGTCTATTTGCTTAACAACGTCCTCTTTGACCACCATAATCAGGTCATTTTCATCAAGTAACAGGGTTCTTTTCATTCAAAACCTCTTCTAAATTGCACTCTTTCCCGAAAGGAATTTGTGAAAATATCTATAAAAAGAGTGTAGCATCACAATATAAAGTCAGACATAAAGTTAATAAAGGATTTATAAAGATTTGCTTAAGGTTTCATTAAAACGCAGGAGCGGCCGGATTCTATATATACATCGAATAGGCCGTTGAAAGTACCGGTGTGAGATGGCAAAACGGCATAAAAAAACCTGAAGATATGGCCTTCTTCAGGTAAGATAAGTTACAATTATATATATAATCAATATCAGATATTATCTCTATTGCTCGGCCCTAGCATCTCCATGAGCGTATCGATAGCTTTTAACAGCTTAAGTCCGCTATCAGTAACCTGATAAGCCACCAGAGAGTTATCCATGTTCACCTTATTAACAAAGCCCTGGTTCACTAGATATTCAAGGTATTTCTGTATCTGGTGATAGCTCATATTAGCGCTGTACATTATTTCCGTCTTGCCAGCCCCGTTTTCGCCTATGCGCAGCATATCAGCGATAATTTCGATGTTGGAGCGCCGCTGGCTGACGGAAGGCCTGTTCCCGGAATAGGTATCCAGGTTTCTTTTGTTGTTAAGTTCTATATTCATTCAGGACTATTGTACTGCTCGGTATGTACAGTGTCAACACTTTTAAGAGTATATACGTATTGAACGCTGTAAAAATCATCGGAGGTTAAAAGAGGCCGAGGTACCAGTCCAATATCTCGTTTCCCCAGAATAGGGTTATGATGGGCCCGATGGCGAGAAAGGTCCCGTAGGGAATCACGTCTTTTCTACCCTTTTTCCTGAGGAGGAGGAATATGACGGCAACAATACCCCCGATTAATATCCCGATTAGCAGCGCTACAACAACGAGAGGTAATCCGGTGACGAGGCCGATTAAAAAGGCAAGTTTGATATCTCCCATCCCCATTCCTCTCGGATTAATTAAAAATACAATAAAGAAGAAGGCGAATCCTATCGCACCCGCTATGATGCCATTGAGAATATCTATGCTTAAAACACCTGACTCGGGCCATGAGGACTTGATATAAGTCAACACACTCCAGTCTGAAGATATGGAATCGATACCCAGTATCACCAGGGCAGCCAGGATCGCGGGATAAGTAATCCGGTTGAGGATAAGTTTATACTCCCAGTCGATGAATATTATCGCCAGGAATACACAGCACCAGAGAGCAGTAATGGCGAATTCAGCGCTTAATCCGAAACGCAAATAGGATAGAAAGAAAACCAGGCCACTACCGACCTCAACCAATAAAACGCGTAAAGGAATATGAGCCTGGCAGTACCGGCAGCGTCCGCGTAGTATTAAATAACTTAATACGGGTATTAGGTCGAAAAAGGAAAGTTTATGCTCACAGGCATCACAATGAGATGAAGGACGCACCAGTGATTTTCTGGAAGGAAGGCGGTCGATTAACACATTAAGGAAACTACCGACTGCCAGACCTAATAGGGTAAAGATGACGAAAAGCAGAATTTCCATGTCGCTTCATTTTCCTCTTTTTTCCTATAGCTAGTCAACGGGGTAAGCAATGAATTAGCTGCCCGTGCGGGCAACCGTATGTAAATGGGTGTTCCCACTGATGCAAATTAGGGGCAGGTATGATGGCGACGAACCGATTAAAAATATAAGCTGTATTGGTAACAAATATGTAGAGAACCATTGATAACACGTGTGATACGGGACTTTTTTCTCATATAGTGATATGACTAATAACTCATTGAAACTTCATACTGCTATGATAAGCTAAACATGAGTCAATAAAACATGTAATAAACGGGAAAGGAGCGACTGACATGAAGAAAATACTGAGGAAATTCCGCTACGGAGAAAAAGGTTTTACCCTGATCGAGCTGCTGGT
>CAZCZJ010000010.1:0-21341 GCA_964503235.1 uncultured Dehalococcoidaceae bacterium
TTCAGTTCCAGTCTAACATTACTACTGGACTCCTTTTTGGGGGGCAGACCAGTATTCATAGAATTCTATGGTTCTTATCGATAGACCTTGTCGTCTACTTAATAGGAATTTTGTTAACAAATCTTCGCAGTCTTTTGTTAACAATTTGATGTCGGGGCGCCCGGATTTGAACCGGGGACCTTCTGAACCCCATTCAGACGCGCTACCAGGCTGCGCTACGCCCCGCCAGGCTCGGTGGGAATTGTATTTGGCATATTTATCATAGGTCAGCCGGATGGTGTTGTCAAACCTCTACAGAATGAAGGGAAGCCAGCGGATATTGATAATACCTATAAAAACATTGAATTTCCTGACTTGACATGAGGTAGGCGGTGATGTAAATTTTTTAGGTTGGATATTCATCACTAAATGATGTAAATAAAAGAAGAAAAAGGAGAGAAGTATGTCACCAGCATTGAAGGACAAGGTAGCTGTCATCACGGGAGCCAGCCGAGGTCTGGGGAAGGCCTTCGCCTTAAGGTTCGCCGAGGAAGGGGCTAATATCCTCATAACCACCACCAACCCCAAAAGGGCTGAAGGCACTGTTAACCAGATAAAAGCCAAAGGCGTGGAAGTAGCCGTTGTAGAGGCTGACATCGCTAATGAAAGCGATACCAAGAAAATAGCTGATGAAGCCGTGAAGAGGTACGGAACAGTAGATATCCTTGTCAATAACGCTGCTATATGGGGCGGACTCAACATTACCCCGTGGGATGCCTGGACCACCGAGCAATGGGACCAGATATTTACGGTTAATGTCAGGGGTACCTGGCTGGTATGTAAAGCGATTGCACCCATCATGGTAAAGGCAGGTAAGGGTAAAATCATTAATATCGCCTCTAATATTGCTAAAGTCCCCGCGGCTCAGTTATTCCTGCCTTATTCCTGTGGCAAAGGAGCGATTTTCACCATGACTCAGGCACTGGCGCACGCTCTGGGTGAATCGGGTATTACCGTTAACGCCATCGCCCCGGGATACACGGCTTCCGAAGCCAGTTTGGCTCAGCAGGGAAGCGACCAGATATTCGAGATTGCCACCGGGGAACAAACGATGCACCGTCGTGGGCAGCCGACCGACATGGTGGGAGCAGCCATCTTTTTGGCGTCGGATGATGCTAATTTCATTACGGGGCAGACCTACTATATCGACGGCGGTACCGTAATGCTCTAGGGGTAAAACGGACGTCTCAAGCAAGTTGTTGAAAATATCGAGTTAGTGTCAGAAAAGGGTGTGTGTCAGTGAATTTGACACACACCCTCTTATCGGTTATCCTTTTTCAGTTTCAGTCTGTTGAATGTCTATTTATAGACGCCGTACTCTCTGGTAAAATCAACCATGGCGTGGACGTTTTCAGCCTGGGCTTCATCAAAGAACGACCCGTTGCTCATAATGTAGCCGCCGCCCTTTGCGCAGTCATCCAGGAGTTTCTTGGTGGAGTCGATAACCTGCTGTTTGGTGCCCAGGTTGAGTAAAGCCGAGGACATATTCCCGGCTATACAGGCAACCTGACCGAGGGTTTTCTTGGCTTTGGCCATATCCATCTTGTCGCATAGCCAGAGGGTCTTACCCTTGGGCAAATCGCGTACAATCTCCAGACGTGTGTTATAGCCGCCCTCGGCGGCGGGGAATGGCACGACTCCCTGCTCGATTAAGCCCATCATGACTTTCTTGAATGTAGGCCAGTAGAACTTCTTATACTGTTCCTCGTTGAGGAAACCGTCGGCGCCTTTATGCAGCGGCATAAAGATGAAGGGATTCCCACTGGATAAAGCCGCGCCTACTCCCATTTTTATCATTATAGGAGTCAGGACGTCCATGGCTTTAATGACTTTATCGGGCTGCCGGTACATATCCACCATCAAGCCCCGGGTGCCGCGGAGGGTATCACCGATGACGTCGAAAGGTGCCTTGGTAAATCCGGCAACGATGGTAGGATAACCCGCTGCCATCATCTCCCCGCCCCAAGCTCCCATCGCCCCGCCCCATTTTAGGGCTTCCTCGCCAGCCTGCATGAGGGCTTTTAAGGCTGCCTGCATGGGGGGTAGGCCGAAGGGGACGAAGTTACCGGCCACGCCGTACATCTCCACTATGCCGGTGACGGTAGGTAGCTGCTGCCAGAATTCCAGCGCCCCGAAGACACGCGGCAGGTAGGTCTTGTAGAAGAAATTGGACGGGTCTTCAATCAAGTCATCGTATTCGTCCGCCATCATGTACTCGCCCTCGTTGGCCTGGTACGAAACATTAGGCGATACCCCGTGGCCGGGCCAGGAATAGAGCTTGTAGTCCATGATTTCGAAGAACTTGCCCGGGCCGGGAACGGCAGCGCCGAGATTACCGTCCGGTGCAAAGTCTATGACGAATTTCTTGAAGGCAGCGTTGTTTTTATCATAGTCGTACATGGCATCCTGGGGCGTTATCCCGCTGTAATATACCGGGTAAAAACTCGGCAGCACAAAAATCGGTACCCTGTCGGGTTGCTTCTTCATCTGGATGGCGTCCTTTATCCTCGTCGCCTTTTCCTTGTAGGATTTCTCGGCTTCCGGACTGGCGAAAGTTACTCCCTCGGGCGAAATCCATTTTTGAAACAGGGCCTCCTGACGCTCATCTGAAGTCATCTCTTCCCATTTCTTTTCCATGTTTATAACCTCCTGCACTTAATCCACTGGGGATTATTATTTGGTTCCTGTCCATTTCCTGGCGAGGGCAACACCGGCCATGGCATCCTTACCGAAGGCATCGGCACCGGTGTATTTCACCACCTCATCGGTAATCTGGCCGCCGCCGATCATTACCTTAACTTTCTCTCTCAGACCGGCTTCTTTTATCGCGTCAACGGTCTGCTTCATCGAGTCGAAAGCCAGGGTCAGGAAACCGCTCATGCCGACGATCGGGGCGTCGGTTTCCTTTATTGCGTCGACGAATTTCTGTACGGGTACATCGATTCCCAGGTCATTCACTTCAAAACCGCTGACATCGAGCATAAAGACCACGATATCTTTGCCGATATCATGGATATCCCCGGCAACCGTCCCGATGATGACCTTACCGACCTTTTTAACCTCACCGCCCCCGGTGAGTTTGGGTTTCACCAGTTCGTTGATTCTCTTAAGAATCTCACCGGAATATACCAGGTCGGGGATGAAATACCTGCTATCCGCAAAACGTTTACCCACTATTTCCATCCCGCGACTGGCTTCATTGAGGATTTTCATCGGGTCTTC
The DNA here is from genome assembly GCA_964503235.1 of uncultured Dehalococcoidaceae bacterium. GTDB lineage: Bacteria > Chloroflexota > Dehalococcoidia > Dehalococcoidales > RBG-16-60-22 > W425. Next base: position 3,262 of record CAZCZJ010000010.1, read on the forward strand.
GTTTTTGCCCAGCCTTTCCCGGACTATTGCTATCACCTCATCTTCTTTCAAATCAGCTAACAAATTTACAAGATCCTTAGCCATGTATATGTCCTCCTTAGACTTATTGGCGTTTTTCCTGACGGTTCAAGCTAATGTCTTGTTATATATAACACCTTCCGGGGTTTTTTTTCAAATATTACCTGCTTGGCAGCGATTATTCAAGGTATGAATAAAAAATGTATGGTTCGCAGCCAGATAGTGAACTTCAAATAACCATTTAATGAATATTTCTATGCTACAAAATGACCGATGATAGAGACTCAATAGCAAATTAACATGATGAAAGGTGAATTGCAACACAAAATATTTTATGATATTATAGATGAATTACACGATAGACCATCGTGGCCCTGGGACATATCGCAGGAAACATAGGGAGATATAATAATATCGCATACCAGCTTGGTAAGACGGGAAAATGATGTCATCGAAGTTATCACTCCATAGTCTGGTGGTTTTCTATTTTGTTGCCAGCCAGGAAAGCATAACCTCCGCTGCGGAGAAACTGTGCCTGACTCAGCCGACGATTACCTATCACATCAGGTCTTTAGAGAAAAATATCGGTATTCAACTTCTTGATATTCGACGACAGAAGGTGATCCTGACTGATGCGGGAAAAGGTCTCTTTAAATACGTTAGCCAAATTTACCAGCATATGGTCAGCGCCGAGAAATATCTGGAGAGTCTGAAAGAGAGCAGTCTTCGCGTAGGAATTTCGACCACTTTCAGTTCGACCATCGTCAGGGCGGCGGCTGCGTTCGAAAAACTCTATCCTCACGTCAAGTTGATAATCAGGAATTCGTCCTCGTTCGAGATTGCCGACGATGTCTCCAATTCTCAGGTTGACCTCGGCATTGTCGTGGGTGTTGATTATGGCAACCGCCACTTGAAAAATATCGAACTCTCCTCACGAGAGAAACTCGTTCTGGTCACCTCGCCTTCCAGCGCTCTCTCGCAGAAAGAGAAGATAAGACCGGTAGATCTCTGCGGTTATCCGATGGTTCTGGGCCCGGAAACATCTGCCACGCGACGCATTCTCCTGAGCAGACTCAGATTGGGAGGATGTCATATGCCGGCTCCCATCATCGTTGAGGTCAACAACCTGGAATGGGGGATGAATCTCATCAAGAACGGTAAAGGGATGAGTGTATTCCATGACAGGGATGTGGAGAAAGATATAGTAGACGGGCAGTTAATAGCTCTCGTGTTGAACGATAATATCTGGGTGGGAGCGACCGCTCTGCTGCGTGAAAACTCACCGGAGCACCCCATGGCTAATAATTTCATCTCTCTGGTGAAGGACGCCTTTATTAACCATAATTAAGTCTGGTTTTTCACCCCGACCGATTCTCCTGCCCCGGCCTACGGCATCCAGGAAAGCTGCTCGGGATTGAGACTGAATTCGTAATAGGTGTTGCTCATTCCCGGTTTATCCCATTTGCCCCGCGGCAGGTCGGCGTCATTCACTCTGTTCTCGGTGGATTTCCCGATGTAAATATGGCCGCCCATCATACCGCTGATATACCTGGGGAGTCCGTTCATCGTCATCAGGGGGTCGGCTTTCAAGCTGTAGATATTCCCGTATTTCACCGTATGCTTGTAGCCGGGATTGGCCGGATCACCGACCGCTTCCTTTTGAAATGAGATTGGCGCTCTCTTGACCTTGAGTACTTCCCCCATGGTAGACCAGCATTGTTTGAATATTTTCTCTAACGCTGCTGCCTGTTCGTCGTTGGCTTTGTCGTCGATATAAAGGACCGATTGCCACGGGTCGCGTACGGCGGTCCCGCCTACCGGCGAATTAAAAACAAAGCCGGCATTCAAACCACCGAGGTCGGTATCCCCGTAGTAGCCATCCCGGATGTGAAAACTAAAAGCCCCTTCGCACTGATTTTTACCGTCGTGCAGGTCGGTAGGCGTGCTCGAGCCCCAGTAATAGGGGCACACCGGGGGAGAGGTACAGGCCTCGGTACAGTCTCCGCTTACCATCCATTCCATTTTTTCTGCTGTCATTTTACTCTCCTTTCTTTTTTTACTGAAAATATTGCCACTATGTCAGTTTCAACGCCTCCCGGATATCCTCAGCGACCATGCGTCTTTTCGACTTCTCGATGAGGAAATTTTTTCCCGCGGGGGTATAGGAGGGGAACGCCCGTATATCGCCGAGGTAGTATGCCTGCCCCCTGATTTTGTAAGTAGAACCGGTCGGTATTACCTTCTTTCCGGTCTGCTTCTTCCAGATATTATTCATCATCTTAATAGCCACGTCACCCATCAGCATGAACGCCTTTACGTTAGCGAACAGGGCAAGCTCCTGCTCCAGCATCCGCGAGCAGTTTTTCATGGTGTTGTTGGAGATGGCGTACCGGGTCTTGCCGCATTTTACAGCAGTGGTGATATAGACGCCTAAATCCAGTATATCCTGCAGGGAGGTTACGTCAGCACCAGCGTCTTTAAATGCTTGCAGGGTAGTTTGCAGATAGAAGGGATTACCTTCGGTATAAAAATAATCAGCCTTATCGTTGGGTGGAGCCTCGGTTATCATCACGATTCGGGTGTTTTTCATGTTAATGTCTTTATCAGGCAGGATATGACTGCTTTTATCGATATCGGTACAGGGGAAATCGATACATCGTATCTTATCATTGATTTTCATCTGCTATGATATACCTCACTCGTTTTTACCCCATATTACAGCGATTATACCGACAGCAGTATGTCATATTAACAGGATGGTCATTGGCTTTTTCACATCGCTTTAGAGACTATCCCGGAGATATCGTAAATATCTATATCATGGTCGTATTCTTGAACCGCGTCCCGGAAATTCCGGACGCACCAGGGACAGGCGGTAACCAGCGCGGCGGCGCCGGTGGCTTTGGCTTCTTTCAGTCTTTCGTTGGCCGTCCAGAGACCCAGTTCCGGATTGGCCTGGCTGACGCCGGCTCCGGCCCCGCAGCACCAGGCGTTCTCGCGGTTTCGCTCCATCTCCACCAGTTCGATACCGGGTATAGCCTGCAGAACGCTTCGGGGTGGTTCGTACAATCCGTCATCACCGAGGTGCCGTCCCAGGTGACAGGGGTCGTGATAGGTTACCTTCAAGGGCAATTCCTTGGTGAATTTCAGTTTGCCGTCTTTGATGAGCCGTTCGAGGTATTCTACCATGTGCAGGGCTTCGAATTTCATGTCGGCAGCGACTGTCGGATATAACTTCTTGAAAGTGCTGTAGCCGTCCGAGCAGGAGGTAACCACCGTACTCACCCCCAGCGAGTTAAAGGTCTCGATGCAGTGCTCGGCGTACTTGGTGAATTCGCCGACATATCCTATTTCGTAAGCGCGACCGCCGCAGCATGACTCTTCCAGGCCCATAATACCGGCGTCTGTCCCGGCAGCTCTCATGATGTTTATCACGCTTCGTGGGATTTCCCAGAGCTCGGGGTCGAACGACAACATGCAGCCCGCATGATAAAGGACATCCACCTTCTCCTGGCTGGCGTCCTTGATACCCATGTCTTTAGCCCAGTCACCCCGCTCCGACTTGGATTTACCGAAAACATTATCGTCTTTTTTCAGGCTATCGACCATTATCATGTAGGCAGGATTAAGGTATCCCTGCGTTACCGCTTCGGTACGCAGTGCCTGGACCACCTCGAAGATATGCTGGCGGTGGTAGACACCACATTGCTGTTCGCAGGAAAGGCAGCCCGTGCAGGCATATATCCTTTCCAGCACTTCGTCATCGAGAGTCAATGCCCCGCTGGTTAACCCCCGGGCTATCAGCATTTTCCCTGATGGATAATAAGATTCCAGCTGGTACATCTCGCCGGAGGGGCAGGCGGGCGAAAATATGTTCAGGACGTCTTTACAGGTACCGCAATGCGTGCATCCGTAAAGCCATTCCTTTAAATCGCTGAGGGCCATAATACCCTCCTTTTACTCAATTCTTAAATAACCATTATCCGGGTGTGCCCCACCGTCCGGGGTTCATGATATTGTTGGGGTCCAGCATTTCCTTGACCCTGCGGTGCAGTTTTATCCATTCGTCGCCGGCCCTTTCTTCGAGCTTTCTCACCGCCCAGACCGGTGTTTTGTAGGGGATATAACCGTTTTCCAGTACTAAATCTAGTTGCTCATCGCAGAGGTCTTTGATTCTCTGTACCAGTTCCGGGTCTTCTTTGTCATAAGGGAGCATCCATCTAAGTCCGGCGAAATGCCCTTCGTTCATCATGCGGGTGTAGCAGGTACGGGCTATGTTATATTTGTCCTGTAGTTCGCAGCCCTTTTTCACAGTCTCCAGCCAGGTGCTCATGGGGCCGTATGTCCCCACCCACATCAGGCCGCCTCCGGAGCTGAGTACGCCCAAGGCCTGCATGGGGAAAGCGGCTGTCGTACTTGGAGCCGTATCGGGCCCCAGATATTTATAGCCCTGACACTTTGCCTTGACCGCTTCCTCAATAGCTTCCAATTTGGCGTCCAGTTCTTTCTGCGTATTGCCGGTAATTTCCGCCGTGATGACGAATTCGGGGTCTTTCGGGTCTACCGGCGGTGCCGGGTAAATCGGCGCTTTCAGATGGGCATAGGCGGCCTCCCCGACCTTGTTGAGCTGGAAAGAGGTTCCGATAAGGTCGTCGGGGATTCGGGTACGTATTATTGCCTGGAAGATGGCGTAAGCGCCTTCCAGGTCCATCGGCATCAGGGTGACAGCAGCTTCGTAAGCGTGTTTGGGCCAGAGGTTTACCGCCATCTTGGTGACGATACCGGTAGTACCCTGCCATCCTAGGAAAAGCCCGTCCAGTTCGGGGAAGGGAGCTATAGCCTGCCAGGTCTTGCTGGCGGCACCGGAGCCTATTTTTATCACTTCACCGGTAGCCAGCAAAGCTTCCAGACCGCATACCCAGGCTGATGCGGCACCGTAACGGAAGGAAAGGTTGTCCAGTCCCTGGACGATAGCGTTAGAGGCGACGCCGGTGGATTGGGGTGAAAAAGCATAGGTATATCTCAGCGAAGGGTGGTTGTTTTCCAGGTAAGCCTTTAACTGCCCGAAGGTCACCCCGGGTTCTACCAGCGCGTACATATCGACATCATTTACCTCGATAATCCGGTTCATTCTTTTCAGGTCGATGATGATACCGCCCTCCAGGGGAATGGTCAGCCCGCCGACATTACCCCCGGCAACGTACGGGGTGACCGGCACCTTTTCTTTGTTGGCCAGAGCGACTATTTCCCGGAGTTCTTCCAGATTTTGCGGTAGAACGACGACATCCGGCCAGTTCGATTCTGCCGGGGTCAGGTCGTAGGAGTAGATATACAGGTCGGCCTGATTGGTGGAGACAAACTTATTCCCCACGATTTTCTCGAGTTCGGCGACCACGGCGCTTTTTACTGCTTCAATCATCTTTCCAGCCTCCTTTACGGATAAGGTGCTAATTATGAGTTAGATTTATTACTTCCTCGGCGAGATTGGTTCCTGATTCCTCGGGCGTTTCCCCGGTAACCATCTCGCATTCTATCTGGTTTTCAGGTATAAACAATTTTTGCCTTTTTCTGCGTCCTTTCGATGAAATATCGACGTTTAAGTCGTCGACTTTCCAGACGGTAAAAGGCTGTTTCTGGGCGGCCATGAGCCCTTTCACGGTAGCTGACCGCATTTCACCGAGTTCATGGCTTACGGTAACTAAACAGGGCAGCGGTGACTCGACTATCTTACAGCCGTCAGCCAGGACCTGCTCTATTTTAACACGGTCTTCATTTACCTCGATTTTCCGGGCTACGGTAACAGCTGGAATGTTCAGAAACTCGGCGATGCCGGGACCGACCTGCCCCGCATTAGTGTCGGCAGCCATCCTGCCGGTAAGAATGAGGTCGTAGCTGCCTGTTTTTTTTATCGTTTCCGAAAGTAGATAGGCGGTCGAATATCCGTCCAGCTCCTCGAATCCCTCGTCCTCGACCAATACCAGGTCGTCAGCCCCGACGGCCAGGCACTTTCTTATCACTGCTTTCGGTATGTTCTTGCCCAGGCTGATTACGGTTATCTTGGCTGGCTGTGAATCTTTAATCCTCAAGGCGGCTTCGAGGCAGTTTTCGTCGTAAGGATTCAGCACCGGCGGCACTCCCTGGCCGGGTATAACACGTTGTCCCTCAGGGTCTATTTTAAAGGTAGAGGTTGGTGCTTCGGGGTCGGTCACTACCTTGATGCAGGTGATGATGTTCAGCTTGGCTATCCTTTCTTCCTGTACGATGGTAACAGCGGAAATTTCGGTCGGTAAAGAGTCCGCCCCATATTACAACTAACGGATGCCATCGTCAAATGTAAATATCAAAGCGGGGAGGCCCGGTAGCGTAATCAGCGGGTCTACTCTTTGTACTCGTCAGCATGCATGCCCCAGCTCTTGAATATCTCTTTATAAAAATCGGGCTGGGTAAAGTCGGGCCTCATTATCATGCTTTCGTGGGCGAACGGGGACTCGCTTTCATGTTTCTTGTAGTCGGCCACCAGTCCGGCCAGCCTGTCCCTCGGCACGGCGAACATCATCTCGCCTTCGGTGGTCAGCGCCCGGGCGTATTCACCGGGGTCGGGTAGAACGACCCGGTATTCACCGGTCTGCATTACCGTCACGACGGCGTAGGCGCAGGACGGGGGGAAGTAGTGACCGCTCACGGCCGGTCTTTCCTCCGGTCTCATAGCCAGGAGGAGGCTCCTCAGTTGATTGGTATCCGCATAGATAATCACGACATCAGGTTCAAACGAGGCCGTCTTTAACGGTGCGGTAAGAATGCCTATATACCTGCCATAGTCGAAACAGTCATAGTTCTCCCGACTTCTAAAACCGGGGTCGTCCGGCTTGCCCACCAGTCCGTAGGCAATACATGGAGCCGGGCACCAGTTGTCTTCCTTGAGCATGGCGATGGTTTCCTTGTCACGCCGCGACAGCGTGAAGGCCTGGCACTGAGCGAGATGATAACCGCGGTCTTTCTTCGGTCGTACCGCTTCCGGTGGGATATCCGCTTCTTTCCCCAGCATTTTAACGGCTATGGGAGAAGTCTTTAAGCCCAGTAATTCCTCCAGTGCTTCACCGCAACTGTTATACCCTTCTTTTGACGTCATTAAATATACCCCCTTAATTCCTTAATTCATCCGGCACTAATTATGAACACAACAGGGCTGTTTTTCAAGGTTGGTCCCGTCTCGACCTGTATTGCTGAAAATTGAGGTGTAGTAATTAACCATATTGGTGGGAAAATGGTGGGCAGTAGGGGACTCGAACCTCTGACCTCTCGGATGTGAACCGAGTGCTCTAACCAACTGAGCTAACTGCCCCTGGACTATTCATTTTACCCTTAATAATCCGCTTTGTAAATGGGTTCCTGTGCTTGACATGCCCCGCACCAGCCCCATAAAGTAGAGATTAGTAGGTGTCTCTTACCTGCTTTGTATACCTGGTAATAACCGAAAGGGGAGAAATGAAGAAAATAACGGAAAATATTTACGTGGAAAGCGAATTGAGCCGGTGCAATAACAGCTATGTTGTTACTAAAGACGGAGTTGTCGTTATTGATACGCCGATGATACCCGCCGAAGCCAAGAAGCTGGTCGCGGAAACGGCTAAATTCGGTCTGGTCCGCTACGTTATCAACGGTGAACCTCATACCGACCATGTTGCCGGAAATTGTTATTACGGGGGTACGGTGATAAGTCATGAAGGCACACGGCAAATGATGCTGGAAGCCGACGTTGAAGCCTTTAAAGAACAACTGAAACGCATGGCTCCCGATAGCCTTCCTGTTGATAGCGATTTCAGGTATCGCCTGCCGGAGATAACTCTCTCTGACAGGATGACGCTTTATCTGGGCGACCATACCTTCCGGTTGATTCACATGCCGGGACACACTCCCTATAACCTGGCGGTGTATGTCCCCGAGGAAAGAGTGGTTTTCACCTCGGATAATATCAACCTGGAAATGCCCATCTTTTTCAACGCCGTTCCCGATAAATGGCTGGATTCGCTCAAGCGTCTTGAAAAGCTTGATGTAGATATCGTGGTGCCGGGTCACGGCGAGGTTTGCGGTAAGGAAGCTTTCTCGCAGATGAGCAAGAAGGTAAAAGACTGGTTGGATGCTGTTTCCGGAGCGATAAACCGGGGACTGGGAGTTAAGGAAATAATCGAGGAAATATCGCGCGATGACAGGTTTGCCGGCGTTCCCCGCGAAGGGCACCAGGCAGGATTTTTACAGAGTAATATCCAGAGTCTATATAATATTCTAAAAAAATAAGAAAATAGGTAATACGGCTCGGTTGAATCAACCCCCCTTGCTAATAGGTATCTGACTTGAAAACAGCCTCAAAATATGGTAAAAAATAGTATATATTAAGAGTAATTATGCCACTGCCGTAGCTATCGGATATTAGGGAGGTCACTATCATTAACGATAGACTTAATAGAGTTGTTATAACCGGTATCGGGGCTTTTAATCCCCTCGGTAAGGATATGAAGGAAACCTGGGATAATCTCATCGCCGGTAAGTCCGGGATAGATTATATCACCCTGTTCGATGCTGAACCGATGGCAACCAAGTTCGCCGGGGAGGTCAAGGGCTTCGAGCCTACCAACTATATAAACCGTAAGGATGCACGGCGTATGGACCGTTTCGCCCAGCTGGCTGTTGCCGCTGGCTACCAGGCGGTCGAGGACGCGAGACTAACGATTGATAAAAGCAACCAGGATGATATCGGGGTATATGTCGGCAGCGGTATCGGCGGCCTGACCACGATGTTTGAACAGTCGAAAGTCCTCATCGAAAAAGGCCCGGACAAGGTCAGTCCATTCCTGGCTCCGATGATGATTGCCGATATAGCCGCGGCTCAGGTATCGATTGCCCTGGGTGTGAAAGGACCCAATTTCTGCACGACCTCAGCCTGTTCCAGCGGTTCGGATGCTATCGGTCTGGCTTATGAATTCATCAAGCGCAGCGGCGCCGAGGTGATGCTGGCCGGGGGTACCGAGGCTATTATAAATCCGCTGGGTATTACCGCCTTTAATTCGCTTCATGCCCTTTCCACAAGAAATGACTCCCCGCAGAAAGCTTCACGGCCTTTTGATGCCGAGCGTGATGGCTTTGTTATCAGTGAAGGAGCCGTTGTTCTGGTTATGGAAAGCCTTAAACACGCCATCAGGAGAAACGCCAATATCATGGCGGAGATTGTTGCTTATGCCGCCACCTCGGACTCGTTCCATATCACCCAGCCGATGGAGAGTGGTGAAGGCGCTGCCCGGGCGATGCTTAATGCCCTGAAAAATGGCGGCATTAAGCCGGAGGAAATCGACTATATTAATGCTCACGGCACCTCTACTCAGCTTAACGATGCCATGGAGACAAAGGCTATAAAAACCGCTTTCGGCGATTATGCGTATAAAGTCCCGGTAAGCTCCACCAAGTCGATGACCGGACACCTTATCGGCTGTGCCGGAGCTATTGAACCTGCTATTTGCATTATGACCATCCTCAACGGGATAATACCGCCGACGATAAATTATGAAAATCCTGACCCCGACTGCGACCTCGATTTCGTGCCTAATACTGCCCGACCGGCTGAAGTAACTACGGCTTTAACCAATTCATTTGGCTTCGGCGGACATAATTCGGTGCTCATCCTGAAGAAATACTCCGAGGGACCGGCTTGAGTCATTTTCGCTGGAACCTCTTACCGCAACTCGATGAACAGCGTTTAAGCCGTCCCGGATATTCCCCTCTTCTGGTGCAACTTCTCCATAATCGTGGCGTTTCACAGCCGGAGGAATATTCTTCATTCCTCGCCAGTGACAGCAGCCTTCTCAACGACCCGCTATTGCTGCCGGATGCTCAGGAAGCTGTAGCCAGGATTTACCGGGCATTGCTCTCCGGCGAAAAAATTGCCGTATACGGAGACTACGATGCGGACGGTATGACCGCAACGGCGGCTTTCGTGCTGGGTCTGAAAGCTCTCGGTGGTACTGTCGTCCCTTATATACCTCACCGGCAGACAGAAGGGCACGGACTGGCGACCGGTGCTCTCAAAAATCTGAGAGAACAGGGAGTGAGTCTGGTGGTCACCGTCGATTGCGGAGTGACCGACGCTCCACAGGTTAAAAAGGCCATAAAGATGGGACTTGATGTTATCATCACCGACCATCATACCCCTCTGGATGAAATTCCTGATGCCATCGCTGTTGTTAATCCCAAGCTTGTTGATTCTGAATATCCGTTTTCACAGCTGGCCGGTGTCGGCGTGGCTTTTAAGGTTATGCAGGCTCTTTACCGGAGTCTCGGCAAGGATGACCGCCTGGAGTGGCTGCTGGACCTGGTAGCTATCGGCACTGTTGCCGATATGTCCCCGCCGCTGGCGGAAAACCGCTATCTTATTGTTGAGGGACTGAAGCGAATTAACAGCAGCCCACGACCTGGTATCGGTGAACTGCTAAAACAGACCCGGCTCGAAGCCGGCAGCCTTGATTCCGACAGTATCTCCTGGATTATCGGTCCCTGTCTCAATGCCGCTGGTAGAATGGCTGACGGACTGACGGGATATAATCTGCTGGTCACCGAATCACCGCAGGAAGCGGCTGAACTGGCGGCCTGGCTGGCGAAGAAGAACCGGGAACGCCAGGAGATGACCACCAGGATACTCGCTATGGCACGGGAGAGTGTCATCATCCGTGGTCTGCAGCCTCTGTTGATGACGGCTGATAAAAATTATCCCATCGGTATCGCCGGGCTGGTGGCGGGTAGGCTGGCGGAAGAGTTTTACCGACCGTCTATCGTCGTCCATACTACCGAAACGCAGAGTCATGGTAGTTGCCGTAGCATCCCGGAATTTAATATGATTACCGCCCTGAATCGTTTTAGTCACCTCTTTACTCGATTCGGCGGGCATTCTCAGGCTGCCGGCTTTACCATGCCTACTTCTAAATTGCCGGAACTTGAAGAGGGACTGCTAAAGCTGGCTACGGGACAACTGGAAGGTGTCGAGTTGATGCCCCACCTGAATATTGACGCCCGGATAAATCTGACCGAGCTGGCCGGGGATGCCTTCCCGTCTATTCAATCGCTGTCTCCGTTCGGCATCGGCAACCCGGTTCCGTCGTTTTTAAGCCAGGGTGTGGAGTTACTGGAAAAGCGAACGATGGGAAATAACGGCGAACACCTTAGGATGAAGCTGGGGCAGGACGGTTCGGTATGGGACGGCGTTGCTTTTCGATTGAGCAGCCACCAGGAGGATTTATCATCGCGACTTGATATCGTTTATAATGTGGAGGTAGATAACTGGGGTGGGAAGAATCGGTTAAGGCTGAATATCCTCGATTTTAAGTCAAGTGCCTGAAAAGGAGATATCAATATGAAAAATCCCAACGGGCCTTATCCCGGTAGACAGATATTCCTGGGTATCACGGAAAAAGGAAATCCCGCGTTCGCCTATCTGGTCACCGGACGCAGTCCGCAGAGCCGGGAAAGAAAGGCGACGCAGACTGAAAACGGTATTATCATGGGGCCGCTCGGTGATATTCCTTACGACCCTCTACGGCACTATACCGCTATTAAAAGCGAAAACGATATCGGCCTGCTGACGGTCAGCAACGGAATTCAAACCGAAGCTATATTCGAGACTTACCGATTGCTTTATCACACGGGAACGGCGCCGACTAAAGGTTATCTAAAAAAGATAATGGATGGTGCCCGCTACGAACAGGATAGTCTGAATACACCGAGGATTGCCGGAGTTATCACCAACCCCCTCGGAAGAAGCGCTCCGGTATATCTCGTTTCCATTGTAACCAGCGACGGACCCGCTACCGCCTGGAAGCTGCAACCGGCTCCGGGCACGCTGATAGGTATCTCTACCTATGCGGGTAACATGGAAAAGCCGGTATCTTTTAAAATTGATGAGGGACTGCCGGTGGTGCCGTTCGATACCGAAACACCGGAGGATATCTCCGGATTTATCTATGATATCTCAGCGGAAACGAACCAGGGCGACGATATCAGGGTATGCGCTATCGGCGGCGTAAGGTCAGCCGACAATCTTTCCTGGGAGACGGCGATAATCAACCGGCACCGGGGATAGTTAACCTGTCGGCTTATTTACCCTGTTTTTCCCGTACTATCCCGTAAGCCAGCAGAGCAAACGGCCCGCCGAATAAAGCCGCCACACGCCAGAAAAAGGGGCTGATTTTACGGTAAGCGGAGTCTACCGAAACCACCAGGAGACATCCCAGCCAGACAATGAGGAATAGAATACTCCAGTCTTCCATGTTACCTCCTCATTCTTCAGTGTTTATTTCATCCCGTTTCACCCACCGTGTCCGCCAGACCATTAGTGGGATGGTTACCGCCAGCACGACTATTGAGATAAGCTGTGCTTCGTGCAGACCGAAGAGCAGGCCTTTGCCTTCGCGGATAAAATCGATTCCCAGTCGCCAGACGGCGTATAATGAAAGGTAAATCATAAACAGAGAGCCGTCCGGACGGAAGCGTTTCCGCAGCAGCAGCAGTATACCGAATACTATCAGGTTATAGATAATTTCATAAATCTGGGTGGGGTGTACCGATTGTATCATACCACCGTGTTCCTGGGCGGTATAGGTAATGGCCCAGGGCAGGTCGCATTCCGTCCCGTAGCAGCAGCCGTTCAGCGTGCAGCCGACTCTGCCAATAGCTTGAGCGAGGATGATACCCGGCGCCAGCATGTCGGTTACGTATCCGTAGTTGAACTTGCTGAACCGACTGTAAATCCAGAGACCCAGGGCGGCCCCCAGTACCGCGCCGTATATCGTCAGCCCCGAGCCGCCGATTATCTCGCCGGGGTGTTCCATGAAATAGCTCCAGTAGTCGATAACATGCAGCAGCCTGGAGACGATATAGCCTGACGGGATACCGACGATAGCCCCGGTGATAATCGTTTCGTAGCGGATTTTGGGGTCTTTTCTCGCCCAGAACAACGCCCATACGACCAACGTCAGCACCGCCAGGGCTACCAAAATGCCGTACCATCGGACGCTGAAAGAACCTATGGTAAAAGCTATCGGGCTAATTCCTATCTCGATGTTTCACCTCCGGAATATCAGGAGCAAAGAGCCTCGACGAAGGCTTTTGCTTCAAATCTTACCATATCCTCGAGTCCTTCGCCAACTCCGATGAGCTGTATGGGTACCGAAAGCTCATCACAGATAGCCAGGACGATGCCTCCCTTGGCCGTGCCGTCCAGCTTGGCGAGAAAAATCCCCGTTACGCCGACCGCCTCGGTGAAATACTTCGCCTGGCTCAGGCCGTTCTGCCCGGTGGTGGCGTCCAGCACCAGGATAACCTCGTGTGGGGCGGTCTCATCCAGCTTGGCAGCGACACGCCTGACCTTTTTCAGTTCTTCCATAAGATTGTACTTGGTATGCAGTCTCCCGGCCGTATCTATGATTACAATGTCGATATGGCGGCTTTCGGCTGCCTGTAACGCGTCGTAGACCACTGCTCCGGGGTCGGCGCCGGGCTGGTGCGCGATAACATCCACTCCCACCCTTTCACCCTGCTTCTTTAGCTGGTCGATAGCGGCCGCCCGGAAGGTATCCGCCGCCGCCAGCAGGACGCTCTTGCCTTCTTCTTTCATCTTATAGGCTAGTTTAGCAATAGAAGTGGTCTTACCGCTGCCGTTGACGCCTACCAGCAGAATAACCTTCGGTGACGGTGCATTTGAACTCTCTTCACGGGGTGGGATACTCAGGATATTCACCATTTCCTGTTGTAATACCGAGCCCACCTGGGAACCGTCCAGGTTTTCATCGTTGGCTTTTTGTTTTACCTTTCCAATTAGCTTTCCGGTGGTAGCAACTCCCACATCCGCCGAGATAAGTAGTTCCTCCAGCTCTTCCCAGACATCATCATCTATTTTCCTGCGGTCGAACAGGTTCATAGCGCGACCGAACCAGGTATCGTGAGTGTGCTTTAACGTTTTCTTGAAGATATTAATCTGACTTACCTCCCGGATTATTCGCAGTGAAATATTGTCTTAAATGCATTCTCCGGTAGTCTCTATTTATAGTATACGGTACTTGTGGTGGTAATGGAAACAGCCACGGTTATTCTCTTTTCCCACCCACCCTCCCATTAAGGGAAAGGGGGGTTTCACCCCTCTTAAACACCCTTGGTATATATTAGGAAGAGAGCTTGAGAGGGGGTGAGTATGCAGGAATAACCAAAACCAAACGAAGTCATATTATGATAATCACTGTTGTAATAAGTCTCCCTTTCTGATATTGTTTTTATGTATATCAAGGTGAAGGCAGGAGTGATGTCTCGTAAGAGCAGGAAAGAGTGGCAGCAAGATAAATATGAGCCGGCGATTCGGAAATCTCCAGAACGCCAGCCAGATTTCAAATTGACTTCGGGTATTGAAATATCGCCCCTGTACACCGACGAAGATATTCAAGACGTTGACATTGATGAGTCCCTGGGGTACCCGGGCGAGTATCCCTTCGGACGCGGGATACAGCCCACCATGTACCGGGGCAGGCTCTGGACGATGCGGCAGTATTCCGGTTTCGCTTCCGCCGAGGAATCGAACCGTCGCTACCGCTACCTCCTGGAGCAGGGACAGACCGGACTGAGCATTGCCTTCGACCTGCCCACCCAGATTGGCTATGATTCCGACCATTCCCTGGCGAGGGGAGAGGTGGGCAAGGTAGGTGTGCCCATCGATACTTTGCGGGACATGGAGGTTCTTTTCCGGGACATCCCGCTGGATAAAGTGAGCACTTCCATGACCATTAACGCCACGGCTCCCGTGCTGCTGGCGATGTATATTGCTTTAGCCAGCCGGCAGGGTGTGGCGCTTTCTGAACTTAACGGCACCGTCCAGAACGATGTGCTCAAGGAGTACATCGCCCGCGGGACTTACATTTTCCCTCCGGGCCCATCGATGAGATTGACCACCGATATTTTTGAGTATTGCCGCCGCGAAATGCCGCGCTGGAATACGGTAAGCATCAGCGGCTATCACATCCGCGAAGCCGGCTCTACGGCGGTGCAGGAGATTGCTTTCACGCTGGCTAACGGTATCGCCTATGCCCGGGCGGCTATCGACCGCGGACTTAATATCGACGAATTTGCCGGTCGTCTTTCTTTCTTCTTCGATGCTCATAATAACCTGCTGGAAGAAGTAGCCAAGTTCCGGGCGGCGAGGATACTCTGGGCTAAAATTATGCGAGAAAGGTTCGGCGCTAAAGACCCGCGGAGCTGGATGCTGCGTTTTCACACTCAGACGGCCGGCTGTTCTCTGACCGCCCAGCAGCCTTATAACAATATCGTCAGGGTTACCCTTCAGGCGCTGGCGGCGGTACTCGGCGGCACGCAGTCGCTTCACACCAACTCCTATGATGAAGCCTACGCCACTCCCTCCGAGGAAGCGGTTACCACGGCACTGCGTACCCAGCAGATACTGGCTTACGAAAGCGGTGTCGCCGATTCGATAGACCCGCTGGGCGGTTCGTGGATGGTGGAGAAGCTTACCCGGGATATGGTCGCGGCGGCAGAGCAGTATATCGATAACATCGATGAGATGGGTGGCGCTCTGGCGGCCATTGAGAAAGGATTTCAGCAGCGGGAAATTCAGGAAAGCTCTTATCGCTACCAGAGAGAAGTCGAGGCGGAGGAAAGAGCGGTGGTGGGTGTGAATAAATACAACGAGCCTTATTCCAGGCTCAAGAGTCTTAACAAAATCAATCCCGAGGAAGCGAAAAAACAGATAGCGAGACTTCAAAAAGTGAAAATGGAGCGGGATGGTGCTGAAGTGAAAGCATCTCTGGAAAAACTGCGTCGGGTCGCCAGCGGTGATGAAAACACCATGCCCGCTTTCTTAAGATGCGTGGAAGCCTACGCTACGGTCGGGGAGATATGCAATACCCTCCGTGAGGTATTTGGCGTCCAGAGGGA
This sequence comes from uncultured Dehalococcoidaceae bacterium, assembly GCA_964503235.1. Classification (GTDB taxonomy): domain Bacteria; phylum Chloroflexota; class Dehalococcoidia; order Dehalococcoidales; family RBG-16-60-22; genus W425. Next base: position 19,255 of record CAZCZJ010000010.1, read on the forward strand.
ATTTCTCATATTTTAGGCTGTCCAAGGAGAAATGATGATAAAGAGAGTCCATCATATCGGCATTGCGGTGAAAGACCTGAAAGAGAGTGCTGCCCTGTTCGAAAGCTTACTGGGTGTTAAAGCTCATCTCGAAGAGGCTCCCTGTCAAAAAGTAAGCGAAGCTATTTTCAAGGTCGGTGAAGGAATGGAAATCGACCTCATGGAGCCGACCGGTCCAGATAGCACCGTGGCCAAATTCCTGGAAAGTCGCGGCGAGGGACTTCACCATATTGCCCTTGAGGTGGATGATATTAATGAAGAGCTTAAAGCCATGGAAAAGAAGGGCTTCCGGCTTATCGACGAGGAGGGGAGAGACGGGGTGGCCGGGCAAATCGGTTTTCTTCACCCAAAATCGGTGAATGGTGTCCTCATTGAACTGTTACAACCGCGAGAGGGAGGGAATAATCCGTGAGCCGAAAGAAGATAAGGGTGCTGATCGCCAAACCGGGACTGGACGGCCATGACCGCGGCGCCAAGGTAGTGGCGCGGGCCCTGCGTGATGCCGGTATGGAAGTAATTTATACCGGAATACGACAGACCCCCGAGATGATTGTACAGTCGGCTCTGCAGGAGGATGTGGATGTTATCGGGTTGAGCTGTCTCTCCGGCGCCCACCTGGAGCTGTTTTCCGAGGTTATGCGGGGACTCCATGACAGGAATATGGATAATGTAAATGTGATAGCCGGTGGCATTATACCTGATGATGATGTCCCGGAACTGGAAAAAATCGGCGTGAAAGCCGTTTTCGGACCCGGTACGCCTACCACTGAAATCGCTGGTGCTATTGAAAAACTGGTAGCGAGGGATGGATAAGAGATTGGGACAGGCTTTATATGTCAAAGAGTCTACCAGTAAATACATCATATAAAGACGAGGAAAGCCAGGAGGATATCATCATACACGGCGTCATCATCGGATATGCCAGGAAATTGAGATGAGAAAGGAGGTGATAATGAGATATTTAATATTTATATTCGTGCTTCTTTGTTTGCTTTTGGCCTTCGGATGCGAGGAGGAATATACATACCGCCCTTTCCCGTCTCCCGAGACTGCATCCACAACGACCACTGTGCCCCCACCAACTACAACTACAATATATTTGACAGTAACTACCACAGTTTATTTGCCGGAGACTACCTCCCCATCATCTGCAACAACATTCAATCCCATTAACTTTACCGGCTCCGGTGATGAAAAGACTGCACCATTTTATATTCCTGCCGAAGAATGGGTTATCGATTGGTCTTATGTACCAGACCCTGAATATCCTGAATATGCGGATTTCAGCTTCTATATATATCCCAGGGGTGAAACAATATTCTATGTTGAAGTCTTTCTTTATGCTAATCAATCAGGTTCTTCTTACAGCTACGCTGGCTCCGGTGAATATTATATTGAAGTCTCCGCATATAAATTGGAATATTGGAACATAACGATTAAACCACCACCATAAAGAAAGGAGGTGATGTTAAATTGTGAATGTGATGCGCAATCGTTTCCCGGGGGTGCTCTGGCTACTACCGGTATTTTTCGGCCTTACCGGAGGCATTATCGCGGCTCTCATCGCCAGCATGAAATATCAGGCAAGCTGGATAGAATTATTTATCGTGGGCTTGTTTATACAAGTTCTCATCATCGTCGGCATTGTTCTCTGGATTAATTATATAAATTCCCAAATTATATACCCATATTGGTAATAAGAAATGAGGCAAGACTACCCACTGGCTTTGCCTGGTTTTACGAAAGCTGCGGGTTCGTCCTTAAGGGTCTCGACACCGGTCTCTACGGTGCGTCTGACAAATGTCGGGAGGAAATCGCGTTATTCTGGTATCTGAGCGTCGATAAATAAAGCCCGACTCTTAACGGTATTCATTTATCACTTGACCATAGTATAATACCATCGTGGAATCCATGAATTTCGACTCCATTGCTGCCGTCTATGATGATACGCGTGTCTTCGATGATGATTGCTTTAATGCGGCTTTAGACTTCATCACGGCGAGGTTCCCGCCCTCTACGCATAAGAAACTCTTTGAGCCGGGTATCGG
>CAZCZJ010000010.1:21441-39740 GCA_964503235.1 uncultured Dehalococcoidaceae bacterium
TCACGGCGAGGTTCCCGCCCTCTACGCATAAGAAACTCTTTGAGCCGGGTATCGGAACGGGGCGGATTGCCATCCCCTTCGCGGAAAGGGGGTATGACGTTACCGGTGTGGATATCTCGGATGAGATGCTGAAAAAACTCCCGGAGAAGCTTAAGCACCAGCCGTCCCTGCCGATAGCGTTTCAAAAGGCCGATGTTACCCACCTGCCCTTCTCCGATGATACTTTCGATATCGCCGTGGCCGTCCATGTTTTTCATCTAGTTCGCGACTGGGAAAAAGCCATGGAAGAAGTCTTTAGAGTACTCCGCCCGGAAGCCCCTCTGGTTTTTCTCTATACCGGCACGGGTTCTGAAATACCCGATATCAAGACCAGATACCGGGAGTTATGCGCCGCCGGAGGTTATCCCGCTAGGCATATCGGTATGCAGAACGCTGCCGAGCTTGATAACTACATAGCCAGTATCGGCCGCCGCATCGAAAGACTCCGCGACCGCTGGCGGTGGACATCGCGCGTACGGTTAGATAAAGCGCTGGCGGATATGAAATCCCGTTTCTATTCAATGACCAACCTGGTACCCGATGACGTACACCTCGAGGCAATAGGAAAACTAGAGCGTGAATTGACCGAACAATACGGAAATCTTGCCGTGGAGGTAGATGTTTCCGTTCAGATTAACCTGGCGTTCGTGTTGCCTGCCAGGCGTTGAAGTCATATAGAAACGTTACTTTTGTCACTGAAAATTTGAATAATTGTGCTATTATTAGCATTAGACTTCAAACAAAAACAGTGATAAAAAGGAGGATAATTATGGCGGATACCAAAGCGAACCTCGAGGAGGCTTTTGCCGGAGAGAGTCAGGCAAACCGCAAGTACCTCTTCTTTTCTGAAAAAGCTGATGAAGCGGGAAATAAACAGATAGCCCGGCTGTTACGGGCGGCTGCCGAGGCGGAAACCGTCCACGCCCGCAATCACCTGAGAGTGCTCGGGGAAATAAAGTCGGACAAAGAGAACCTGCAGGCTGCCGTCGGTGGCGAGAACTATGAGTTTACAGAGATGTACCCCGGATTCATCGAGCAGGCTAAAGTCGAGGGTAATCAGAAAGCCGAGAATAGCTTCAACCTTGCCAATAAGGTAGAGCAGATACATCACCGGCTCTTCCAGGCAGCCCTGAAAGACCTGGAAGCGGGCACGAAGACGAAAGAAGCACCATATTACGTATGCCAGGTCTGCGGTAACACAGTAGAGGGTGAAGCCCCGGAGATATGTCCCGTATGCGGCGCACCGAGAAGCAGGTTTAAGAAAGTAGAATAATACCTGATAAAAATTAATATGGATTGATGAGGAGCCCCGGTGTTTATCGGGGCTCTTTCCTTTTATCCTCTTAGCCGTAAAAACATGACGAGTATAGAAACACTCACCTAGCAGATATCCGTCCGTGAGGGTGATATTTGACTATTATATTGACATACCATAGATTATTATAGGTGCGATGATATACGCTCAAAAGGAGGATGGCTGATTATGGAATGGGGAATGGCTAACCGCCTGGCACAATTGATTCCAAGCGACGGGAAGTGTCTTTTTATGCCAATAGACCACGGATATTTTCAGGGCCCGACCAGAAAACTGGAAGAACCGGGTAAAACCCTGGAACCGATAATGCCTTACGCCGATGCTGTATTCGTCACCAGAGGTGTATTACGCTCGGCGATAAGCCCCGGTAATTCTAAACCGATTATTCTGCGAGTGTCCGGTGGCACCAGTATGGTCGGGGCTGACCTTGCCAACGAGGGCATTACCACCGATATTGAAGATGTTATCAGGCTGAATGCCATGGCGATGGGTATCTCTATCTTTGTCGGTACCAGCTACGAAAAGGATTCGCTTTTAAACCTTTCCAGGCTGGTTAACGAAGGTGAAAAATACGGTATTCCGGTGATGGCTGTTACTGCCGTGGGTAAAGAACTGGAGAAAAGGGACGCCCGTTATCTTGCCCTGTGCTGCCGTATTGCCGCCGAACTGGGCGCCAGGATTGTCAAGACCTACTGGTGTGAAGGATTTGAAAAGGTGGTCGGGGGTTGTCCCGTACCCGTGGTCATGGCGGGCGGACCGCGTACGGAAACCGAACTTGAGGTATTCGAGTTCGTTTATGACGGTATGCAGAAGGGTGCCATCGGTGTCAACCTGGGAAGGAATGTCTGGCAGAATGAGCACCCGGTAGCTGCCATCAAGGCGATTCGTGCCATAGTACATGATAATGCCACTCCGAAACAGGCGCAGGAAATATACGATACGGTAAAAAATGAATAAATCAACGGGTAATAAAATGCGTGTCGCCAGCTGGTACAACAACCGCGATGTGCGGATTGAGGAGATGCCCGTACCGGACATCGGCCCCGATGAACTGCTGATGAAAGTAATTGCCAGCGGTATCTGTGGCAGCGACGTGATGGAGTGGTACCGGCTGGACCGGGCGCCGCTGGTGCTGGGACACGAAGTAGCTGGCCAGGTAGTTGAGGTAGGGGAGAATATAAAACAGTATAAAGCCGGCGACCGTGTTGTTATTGCCCACCATGTGCCCTGTAACACCTGCCATTATTGTCTGAGCGGAAACCCTACCGTTTGTGATACCCTGCGTCGCACGAATATCGACCCCGGTGGTTTCGCCGAATATGTGCGCCTGCCGGCTATTAACGTTGACCGCGGAGTATTTATACTCCCGGATGACCTGTCGTACGAAGACGCAACCTTTGTCGAGCCGCTGGCGTGTGTTCTACGCGGGCAGAAGCGGGCGAACTTGCAGCCCGGTCAGACAGTGCTGGTTATCGGCAGCGGTATTTCCGGGTTGCTCCATATCAAGCTGGCGAAAGCACTCGGTTCGGGCCGTATAATCGCTATGGATGTCAGCAGCTATCGACTTGAAGCAGCCGGACGGTTCGGGGCTGATGCCACGTTCCAGGCCGATGAATACTCGCCGGGAAACCTGCGGGAGATAAACAATAAATACCTTGCTGACCTGGTGATAGTATGCACGGGGGCTGTATCTGCAGTTCATCAGGCACTGTCATCGGTCGAACGCGGCGGTACCGTTCTCTTTTTTGCTCCCACCGACCCCGGTTCTACTATTCCACTGTCGGTGAGTACTCTTTTCTGGCGAACGGATATCACGCTGACAACGTCATATGCCGGCAGTCCCGCCGATTATATGACGGCTCTTGAGCTTATTCACAGTCGACGTGTTCAGGTGTCTGATATGATTACCCATCGGCTCAGCCTTGAGGAGACGGGGCAGGGTTTCCGGATGGTAGCCGGAGCCGGGGATTCGCTCAAGGTTATTATTGAGCCGCATGGACATACATAAATGCCGCCGCTCAGGATTTGACAACCGATGCGGTGTCTGTTAGATTAGGGATGAAAGGGCTGGGTATTAACTCCAGCCTTTTTCATTAGTTGGAGAAGTGTAATATTACGTCAGGATGTAAACGATGGAGATTGAGTACGGCACGCTGGTGACGGACAAAAACGGGAAAACCCTGGGTAAGGTCAGCTATATTATCATGGATAGCTGGTCGGGGGAACCGAGTAAATATATGGTGCGAAGAGAAAAGGAAGATGATGCCGTTTTCTTCACTCCCGAACAGATAGCCGAGGTAACTAAAAAGATGGTAAAATTAAACATGGCGATTGAAGAGCTGGAACAAACCTAACTTGTTAAAACAATCGAGGAGGCGGAAAAATGATAGAAATACAATGTCCTGAGTGTGAATCTATCGGGAAGATGTCTCTGGCTCAAACTCTGTATGAAGGACCGTATCGCTGCTGGAAATGCCGCGGTACTTTTTTAATCGTGCTGGCTAATAATAAACTGCAATCGATCAAGCCGCTGAGCGAAGAAGAACTCGAAGCCTGGCAGGCATTAAATAAAATGTCGCGGCGGGATTCCGGGGATGACTAAATACCCAGGGGCACCGTAAATTCCTTCTTGTTCGAAGTCAGTCGATAATTATCGGAAAAACCTGATGATTAATCACCACACCACCGCGAATTCATTCGTATTCTGTAGACATTGCAATTTCCAGAGACTATAATTTCAACTAGATATGAATTCTCATTCGGAACGGCACACCCTTTTTACCAGGGAGCAGATAGAATCTGCCGTAAACCGTCTGGCGGTGGAGATCACCCAAAATTATCGTGATAAAAATCCAGTACTCATTGGTATTCTAAAAGGTGTTTTTATCTTTATGGCCGACCTTGTCCGCTATCTTGACTTTCCGCTGGAGGTGGAGTTCGTCAACCTATCCAGCTATGGCAGTGGGCGGCAGACTTCAGGCAGGGTGAAGGTGGTGCAGGGATTAAGCTGTCCTATTAAGGACAGGCACGTGCTGGTTATCGAGGATATCATCGATACCGGTACTACCATAGCCTTTCTTATGGATTATCTTGAGAAGGAAAAGCCGGCCTCGCTGAAACTCTGCACTCTGCTGGACAAGCCCTCCCGCCGCAGAAAGCCGGTAAAGATAGATTATCTTGGCTTTGACGTCCCCGATAAGTTCCTGGTCGGCTACGGCCTGGACTGTGACGAGCAATACCGCAATCTTCCCGATATCTGTTATCTGGAGGAGTAAACGGTGGTTCGAAAACCAGGTGATAGAAAAATTAGTAGGCCAGTATCTTGAAGAGGCTATACAAACACCTTACTCCGGGTGGAATATTAATTACGTCATTAAAAAGTGCAGGAAGGTAGGGGAATTAGGGTGAGTAAACTGAGTGATTTAATCTCGGTAGCCAGAGGTAATTCTCCCGCTGACCTCATCTTGGCTAATACCAGGATTATCAACACGTTAGATGGTGAAGTCGAGGAAAGTAATGCGGCTATCTATCAGGGCAGGATTGCCGGGGTGGGTGACTACAGCCAGGCTAAAGAGGTAATAGACCTGGGAGGTCGGTATCTGTCGCCGGGTCTCATTAACGGACATACTCACCTTGAAAGTTCTATGCTGGATGTAAGCCAGTACGCCCGGGCGGTGGTATCTCATGGTACATCGGCTCTGGTCACCGACCTTCACGAAATAGCCAATGTCTGCGGTCTGGAGGGTATTAAATACGTACTGGACTGGGCGCGGCGGCTGCCTTTTGAGATGTTTTTAATGGCGCCTTCCTGCGTACCGGCCACCCATCTGGAGACATCCGGCGCCACCATCAGCCTTGAAGATATTCGGAAGATGCTGCGCTGGCGGGAGTGTATAGGACTCGGTGAGATGATGAATTACCCCGGTGTTTTGGCCGGGGATGCCGGTGTCTTGAGCAAAATAACGTCGATGCAGAGCAAGGTAGTCGATGGCCACGCCCCCGGTCTTACCGGCAAAGACCTCGCTGCTTATATTGCTGCTGGTATGCGCTCCGACCATGAGTCCGTCACGCTGGCGGAGGCCGATGAGAAGCTGAAACGCGGCATGTTCGTCATGATAAGGGAGGGCTCCTCGGAGAAGAACCTCGAAGCGCTGTTACCTCTGGTGAACGATAAGACCTGGCCCCGGTGCCTTTTCGTCGTTGACGACCGCAGTTGTGCCGACCTTCTTCATGACGGTGACATCGACGCCGTGGTGCGTAAGGCAATAAAGCTGGGACTCGATCCGGTACGGGCGATTCAAATGGCTACCATCAATACCGCCGGGTATTTTAGACTCAATAATCTCGGGGCGGTTGCTCCCGGATATTATGCCAACCTGATGGTTTTGGATAGCCTGGATGAACTGAAAATCAATGAGGTTTTCTATCGGGGGCGTCTGGTGGCGCGGGAGGGGAAAGCGCTCTTTCCCCCGTATCACCCTGGCGGCGACCGGTTAACAAATACCATAATAATCGGGTCTCTTTCCAGAGAGACTTTTAAACTAAAAGCTTCCGGGGAGAATTATCCGGTTATCGAAGTGACTCCCGGCCAGATAATCACCCGTAAGAAGCCGATGAAGGTGAAAACTGTTGATGGGTTGGTAGTACCGGATGTCGAACATGATATCTTAAAAGCGGCGGTTATCGAAAGACATCGGGCGACAGGTAATATCGGACTGGGGCTGATTACCGGCTTGGGACTGAAGAAGGGAGCTTTGGCTTCCTCGATTGCCCATGATTCGCACAATATCGTCGTCGTTGGTGTTGATGATGGTGATATGTTAACCGCTGTCAAAGAAATCAAGAGGCTGCAGGGTGGTCTGGTCGTGGCGGCGGAAGGTAAAGTGCTGGCCAGTCTGGCAATGCCCATTGCCGGATTATTATCCGGCCAACCGCTGGAAGAGGTGGTTGCCGGTCTGGAAAAGCTAGAAAAAATCGCCGCCGACCTGGGGATGGTGCTACCATCTCCTTTTAGTACTCTTTCCTTTCTGGCGTTGCCAATAATACCCGAACTCAGGCTTACCGACCTTGGCCTGGTGGACGTAAGCGACTTTAAATTGATACAATAGTGCAACACACTTTTTACCTGGGAGGAGAATAAAATGCATCTGTCTTCCACCGCACCCGTCTTCGAGAACCGTTATGACGCCGGGCGTCAGCTGGCAAATAAACTGGTTGAATATTACGGAAAGCCTGTGATTGTGCTGGGTATTCCTAACGGTGGGGTGGCGGTAGCCCTGAGCATAGCCCTGGCGCTTGATGTTGAACTCGATCTGGTCATATCACGCAAGATTCCTCTTCCTCTCAGTCCTGAAGGTGGTTTTGGCTCCGTTACCGATGACGGCACGATTATCTATAACGAGGATGCGGTGAAAAGTGCCGGTCTCAGCCAGCAGCAGATAAATTACCAGGTAAACCAGGTGAGAGCTGACATACGCAACAGGAGCCTGCTTTATCATAAAGACAGGCCGCCGCTTACCGTCGGCGGACGGACGGTGATTATAGTAGACGATGGACTGGCTTCGGGTTATACCATGAGGGCGGCTATAGAGTCGGTGCGGCATCGCAAGCCGGATAGAATCATCGCCGCGGTGCCGGTAGGCCCGGAACCGGTGGTCGAAGAACTGAAGAAAGTGGCGGACAGAGTGGTAACCTGTGCATTAGGAACTTCACCGCAGTTTTACCTTTCGGACTATTACAAATACTGGCATGAAATCACCGATGATGAGGTGCTTCACTGCCTGCGGGAATGGCGGATGCGTAAGTTCGGTCCCAGGATTGACCTCACGGAGAAGAAGCAACTCGCTGAGTCCTGACCTCTAAATAGATAACGTAAATGACTATATACCGGCCATGCCGCCGTCCACGTTGAGAACATGTCCGGTAATGTATCTCGCCTCTTCGGAAGCCAGGAAGGCTACTGCTTCAGCCACATCACGCGGTGTTCCCAGGCTGGCCAGAGGAATGTGTTTTAGCATCTCCTGCCTCTGGTCATCGTTGAGTTGCTCGGTCATTTTAGTCTGGATATACCCGGGGGCGATGGCATTCACGGTAATGCCGCGGGAGCCCACCTCTTTGGCAATGGACTTGGTCAATCCGATTACTCCCGCTTTGGCCGAAGCATAGTTCGCCTGGCCGGCATTACCTACCATACCGACAACACTGGCGATGCTTATGATTCTCCCCGAACGCTGCCTGAGCATATGTCTTATCACAGCCCTGGTACAGAGGAAAGCGCTTTTAAGGTCGATATTTAAAACCGTATCCCATTCCTCGTCGGTCATCTTCATCAGCAACTGGTCACGCGTAACCCCGGCATTGTTGACCAGGATATCAATTTTTCCGAACTCCTTGACAGCGGTCTCGATGAGTCGGTTAACATCTTCGGAGGAACTTACGTCAGCGGTAACCGCCAGACTCTGCCTGTTGAGAGCTTTGATTTCTTTGACAACGCTTTCCAGGGATTCGGCGGCAGCTTCGATATCATTAACGACAACATCGGCACCGACCTCAGCGAGTTTCAGGGCAATTGCCCGTCCGATTCCCCGGGCGCTGCCGGTGACGATAGCTACTTTATCGGTAAGGTCCATGATGCTGGTACTCCCGGATTATTTATTCACTGGCCAGGGTTTTAATCGACTCCAGGTCGTTCAGGTTGATTGTCCTGGCTTCATTGTTGATTCTCCTGATAAGACCAGTCAGCACTTTGCCCGGTCCGATTTCGATAAAGGTGGGTACCCTTTTATTATAAATGTATTCAATGGTACGCTGCCATTGTATCGGATTGGTCAGCTGATTGCGGAGTTCTGTTTTGACCGCCGCGGCGGTAGATAAAGGCTCACCGGTTGTATTGGCGATGACCGGTATTGTGGGGTCTTTAAATTCCGTCTCTTCAAGATACTTGATTAGTCCATCGACAGCTGGTTTCATTAATGGGGAATGGAAAGCGCCGCTTACCTGTAATTCGATAGCGCGTTTGGCTCCGGCAGCGGTGGCCATTTCGATAGCTCTGGCGATATTATCGGCAGCACCACTGATAACGATTTGACCCGGACAGTTTATATTAGCCATCACGGTGTCCGTCTTTTGACATACTTCCGCGAGTAATGATTCATCCAGTCCGATTATAGCCGCCATGCTACCCGACTGTAACTGTCCGGCTTCATGCATCAGCCGTCCTCTTTCCCTGGCCAGACGTACCGCCGTTGAAAAGTCAAAAGCACCGGCAACAGCGAGAGCAGTATATTCACCCAGACTATGACCGGCCAGGAAGGAAGCCTCGGGCAGGCTTTTTCCGGCAATCTCCCGTGCTACCTGTAAACAGGCGTAGCTAACCGTAACCAGGGCTGGCTGAGCGTTAATAGTCTGCGTTAATTCCTCCTCGGGTCCTTCAAAACAGAGTTTGGATAGGGCAATTCCCAGAGCTTCATCGGCCTGCTCGAAAATAATCCTGGCTGTTTTATTGCTGTCATAAAGATCACGGCCCATGCCAACGAACTGTGAGCCCTGACCGGGAAATACCCAGGCTACTTTAGTCATAACGGATACTCTCCCTTATATAATGAATGCGGCTATCCAGCTGGCTTTTTACGTCTCTCTACCTTGATAACCTCACGTCCGTTATAGGTTCCGCAGGTAGGGCAGGCATGGTGGGGAAGTTTAGGACTGTGACACTGCGGGCATTCTACGTAAGCCGGGGGTTTTAAAGCGCTATGGCTTAATCTATTCCCAGCCCTTGACTTGCTCTTTTTACGTTTCGGTAAGGCTCCCATAAGATACTCCGTTCTTAAGTTTGTATTTTGGATGTGTTAAATTAACTTCGATAGTTTCGACCAGCGGGGGTCGATTTCCTGCTTGGGGCAGTCGCAGGGACCCTGATTCAGGTTCTTCCCGCACTTCTGGCATAACCCGAAGCAGTCTTCCCGGCACAGTGGTTTCATCGGCATAACAAGTAAGGTGTATTGCCGGATTGCTTCGTTGAGTTCAAGGATATGGTTTTTATCAATGGTAAAATGACCGATATCGTCTGAAATATCCAGCGGCGTACCGGTCATGACATCTACGGTAGGTAGATACTCCTCTTCGAACTTAACGGTCAGTGGCTGCCGGAACGTACTTAAGCAACGACTGCACGTTAGTTCGGCATCGGTATCAAGCTTGCATTTCACCAGTATACTGCGCTGGGTGCGTAATAGCTGGCACTCGCCGTTTATCTGATGTGTGCTGCCATTCTCGAAAACAGCAGCCTCATTCACCTGGTAGTGCCTCGATGAACCAATCGGTTCTTGAAGTAGCTGGGAAACATTAATCTGCATTCCGCCTCGACTCCGTACAGATGGGTACAACATAATATTATAGGTTAAAAGGTGTGCCTGACGCAAGACTGAGGATGTTGATACAGGAAGTATAGAGTTTCATATACGCTGTTGAAATACTCAGGCTATTTCGGATAGCTGGATTTCGAAGGTGAGGTCTTTGCCAGCTAAGGGGTGGTTGGCGTCCAGAGTGACGTTGGCCTCGTTAACATCGACGACCGTTGCCACGGATTCTTCACCGTCGGGATGGCGTACCTGGAGTTTCTGGTCGATTTTTGGTTCCAGGTCCCCGGGGAATTGACTGCGGTCTACCACTATAAGCATTTCTTCCCGATGCGGACCGTAGGCATTATCGTAGGGTATCTTGATAGTCTTTGATTCACCCGGATTCATATCTATTACCGCCTGCTCGAAGTCGGCGATGAGCTGTCCTTCCCCGATGGTAAACTCCAGCGGTTCGCGGTAGGCCGAGCTATCGAATACGGTGCCGTTATCCAGTTTACCGGTGTAGTGGACTTTGACGGTGTCTCCGGTTTTTGCCTGTGCCATATTTGCCTCCTTGATTGAAAAGTGTGGTGATTTATTAGAATTCAGGAAGTAAATTGTGGTAGTCCTTGAATTCTCAGGGTGACTTTGAGAATTATTTGAGGTGAAAATCGACAGTCGTTTTGTAAATTTAACGACCGCAGGGGGGCTCCGAGCTTGTTTTATCGCTCCAAGTATAGGCATTATACCATATTATCCGCAGAGGGGCGAACCGGTTATTTTTAATCCATCCCCCTAGCCCCCTTCCTTTGATAAAGGAAGGGGGGGATATTTACAAGGGGAATTTTGCTCATTGGGTCTTTCTTTATGAAGGCCAGTGTTGTGAATGATTGAGAAAGGACGCCGCCTCCTTTACCCCGCCCTTGTTATTTTTCCTGCCACACCGCACCCCCGGGATTTTCTTGCCCACCCGCCCGCCCTCATGACATCCAGCGTATGTTCCGTGGCAATAAATCTCCCTACCACGTTTTGGGAGGAGGTTGGGTGGAAGTATTTGCGGGTTCTTATGGCGATGTCGCGAGGGTGGCTTGGGTGGGAATAGATAACTTAAAAGGGGGGTGGGGGGGGCTGGATTCCCGCTTTCGCGGGAATGACAATTAGCTAAAGCAGGAATAACATCAGGGTGAGAGATAGGGATTGTCACGTCGCTGCGCTCCTCGCAATGACGTTTCTTCCGGTTATTCTTCTTTAAGCTTCTTGATAAGCATCGGTACAACCTCGAAAAGGTCGCCGACGATGCCGTAGGTGGCTACTTCGAAGATAGGCGCGTCGGAGTCGTCATTGATGGCGACGATGATATCGGAGGTCTGCATACCCGCCAGGTGCTGGATGGCCCCGGAAATACCGCAGGCTATATATAGCTTGGGACAAACGGTCTTGCCGGTCTGACCCACCTGATGGGAGTAGGGAATCCACCCCTCGTCCACCGTGGCGCGGGAGGCGCCCAGAGCCGCGCCCAGAACCTCGGCGAGTTCCGCCAGCAGCTTGAAATTCTCCGGCTTGCCCAGCCCTCTTCCCCCGGAGACAATGATATCGGCGTCCTCCAGCTTGATGGTCTCGGTGACTTCATCAATGAACTCAAGGAGTTTTGTCTTTGTCCGGTAATTATCAGGATTAAAATCAACTCTGATTATCTCTCCTTTACGCCCTTCGTCGGGCTGGCCTTTTTTGAAAACACGCGGTCGGACGGTAGCCATCTGCGGGCGGTGGGCCGGACAGATAATAGTAGCCATGATATTCCCGCCGAAGGTAGGGCGCGTCTGCAGGAGGAGCCTTTTCTCCGTATCGATATCCAGCCCGGTACAGTCGGCGGTAAGTCCCGTGTTGAGGATAGCAGCGACACGTGGTACAAAAGAACGCCCCAGCGCTGTGGCCCCGGCCAGCACCACCTCGGGCTGGTATTCCCGGATGAGCTCCACGAACCGGTAGGTGAGGTAGTCTTCCTGATTATCGGCGAGTTCGGGGCTGTCCACCATGTATATCTTGTCGGCACCGTAAGCGAAAAGCAGGTCAGTATCGGCTACGTTATGCCCGAAGCATACCGCGCATAACTCGGTAGCCAGTGTGTCCGCCAGTTCGCGTCCCCTGGCAAGAAGCTCAAAAGAGACATTCTTGAGGCTGCCGCGATGCTGCTCAGCGAATACCCAGATACCGCGGTAGTTATCGATAGCCTCCCGGCTTTCCGGCGAGGTTGCCGCCTCGATAGTAATGGCGTCATAGCTGCAGGCATCACGACAGGCCCCGCACAGCGTGCAGCCCTCTTTTAACTGCACTTTATCATCGACGATTTCCAGCAGCCCGAAAGGGCAGACCGGGACACAGCTACCGCAGCCGACGCACTTTTCCAGGTCGAAGTTAATTCCCATAAAGTATCAATTCCCGTAATTGTTTGAGAAGTCCGGTAACCTCAGGCTGTTTGTTTTTCAACCCTCCCCCTGTGTCCCCCTCCCTTGAAAGGGAGGGGGAAAGACTATGGAAGAGGGGCTTCGCCCCTCTTAAACGCCCCCGTTTTTAGCCGGCTTATCCACCAGTGTAATCGCTTTCCAGTTACACTCATCCACACAGGCACCGCAGCCGATACAACCCTCTTTCACCCGGCATTTGGTGTCCACCAACTCCAGCGCTCCGACGGGGCATACATATACACATGCCTCGCAGCCGACACACTTCGTGGTGTCAATACGGGCTATCTTGTCCATGTTTTCCTCAGCACAGGTTGGCGCCCCGGAGCCTTTCGATAAGTGTGTCCACCTGCTTTTCCAGATTTCCTTCCAGCATCTCCGCCTGGCTGACCCTTTGCGGGAAGAACACTTTAATTACCTGGGTAGATGAGCCTGCCAGCCCCACCATATCTTCGGATACATCCAAATCATTAATCGTCCAGGTGGTGATGGCGGCGTTTTTAGATTTCATGATGCCGCGCAGCGAGGGAAGGCGCGGTACGTTTATTTCCTTGGCTACCGTGATGACGGCGGGGAGGGTGGTCTCGATGATTTCATGGCCTTCCTCCACCATGCGCCGGACACGCAGATAAGACTCTTTTATCTCCTCGATATTGCTGACATAGGCTACGAAAGGTATTTCCAGCATTTCGGCAAGCTCCGGGCCTACCTGGCCGGTGTCCCCATCGATGGTCTGCCGTCCGCAGATGATGATATCGTAAGGCTCCAGCTTCTTCATCGCCGCCGACAGCGTACGAGCGGTAGCCCAGGTATCGGCGACGGCAAAGGGGCGGTCGCTGAGCAGGATTACCTCGTCAGCACCCAAAGAGATAG
Source organism: uncultured Dehalococcoidaceae bacterium (assembly GCA_964503235.1). Classification (GTDB taxonomy): domain Bacteria; phylum Chloroflexota; class Dehalococcoidia; order Dehalococcoidales; family RBG-16-60-22; genus W425. The sequence continues at coordinate 34,470 of CAZCZJ010000010.1, forward strand.
CCTCGCGCAGCGCTGCCTCCGCCTGTGACGGCCCCATAGTAACGACGGTTACTTTACCGCCGTGCTTTTCCCTGAGGCGTACGCCTTCTTCCAGGGCGTAAGTATCGAAAGGGTTGATGATATTCTCGATGCCCTCGCGGATAAGCGAATTAGTCTCGGGGTTGATTTTGACCTGGGTGGTGCCGGGGACCTGTTTCAGGCAGACGATGATGTTCATGCCGTTCTTGCCTTTCTTTTCCTCAGGTTGACGGCGATGGCGTTGCGCAGTATCTGGTTGGTCCCCTCGTATATCTGGAGGATTTTAGCGTCACGCATCATTTTTTCGACGGGGTAGTCCCGCATATAACCGGAGCCGCCGCAAATCTGTACCGCATCGACGGCTACCTTCATGGCGGTGTCGGAAGCGAAGACCTTGGACATTGCCGAAGGCTCGGTGACGTTTTTAGCACCGCTGTCGACATGTCTGGCCGCGGCATAGACGAGGGCACGGGCAGCCTCCGTCTGAATCGCCATATCAGCCAGCATGTGCTGTAAGGCCTGGAAATTAATAATATGCTGGTTAAACTGCACCCGCTGCTCGGCGTAGTCGACCGCCGCTTCGAGAGCGCCCTGGGCCAGGCCGACCGCCTGAGCGCCGATGCCCGGTCGGGACTTATCAAAGAGTCGCATAGCCTGAATGAAACCGTGTCCGGGTTTGCCCAGCAGGTTTTCCTCAGGGACCAGGCAGTTTTTAAAGACAAGTTCCCGGGTGGCGGAGGAGCGGATGCCCATTTTCTTTTCCTTCTTGCCGAAGGTAAAGCCCGGGGTGTCTTTTTCCACAATAATAGCGCTGGCGCCGCGGGCTCCCCTGGTCTTGTCCGTCAGGGCGATTACCGTATAAATCCCGGCTTCCCCGCCGTTGGTGATGAACTGCTTGGTGCCGTTGAGGAGATAGCCTCCTTCGACCTTTTCCGCGGTTGTCTTGATATTACCGGCATCGCTACCAGCCGTCGGCTCGGTGATGGCAAAAGCCCCCAGTTTCTTACCGCTGGCGATATCGGGCAGATATTTTCGTTTCTGTTCGTCGGTACCGTATTCCATCAGGGTCATACAGCCCAGGGCGCTGGCGGCATAGCTGACGGCTACAGCGCTGCAGACGCGGCTGAGTTCTTCCACTACCAGACACAGCTCCAGGCAGCCACCTCCCAGGCCTTCGTACTCTTCAGGTATGAAAACACGGAACATATCGGAATTACCCAGTTCATTCATGATGTCCCAGGGAAATTCTTCCTTTTCATCGAGTTCCGCCCGCACCGGTAATACTCTTTCCTCGGCGATTTGACGGGCGAGGTCTTTGATAGTCTTTTGCTCATCGGTAAAGAAATAGTCCAAAGTATCATTCCTCCCTTCGAGAGAAGGCGGTGAGACGGGTTAAAGTAAAATGGTGTCCCCCTATGCAGTTATCTTTTACGGTAGTTGCTTTTAGCTTAGCGAGGTATTAACGAATCTATGAATAAACTAAGTTAAATTATAAGCAGTGGACGAAGGGGAGTCAAGGTGGGGCTTATCAAGGTTTTTATCGGCACCCGGCGTGGTATATGCCTCACCTCCTATGGAATTAATATTACCCCATCCCCCTTTATCCCCCTTCCCCTCAAGGGGAAGGGGGAAGATATAGAAAGAGGGGCTGCGCCCCTCTTAGACGCTCCGTTCTACATTCGGTGAACGTAGCCATTTTGAAGCATTTCTTCCGCTAGTCATAATATCTATACTTCACCTCCTTGGGGAGGATATCAATCTATCCCACTAGCCCCCTTCCTTTGGAAAAGGAAGGGGGAATTTTTACAAAGGGAATATTGCTGATTGTGTTTTTCATTCATAAAGGCCAGTGCCGTGAATAATCAGGAAATGACGCCGCCTCCTTTACCCCCATCCTTTTTCCCCGCCACACCACACCCACAGATTTACTTTCCCACCCACCCGCCCTCATCGCATCAGGCATTTATTCCGCGGGAATAAACCTCCTCACCCCATTTGCGGGGAGGTTTAAATACCACTTTATCACCATTTACGAAAGGGATAAAAGGGGTGGGGATATCTTACGGATAATATAGACGATGCCACAAGGGTGGCTAGGGTGGGAATAGATATTTAAAAAGGGGAGGAGTGGGGTCAGGACATCTCCTCCAGCCTTTTGATTACCTCTTCTACCGATTCCTCGGCGGTAGAGGCCCCGGAGGTAACGCCGACGAGTTTTTTACCTTTAAGCCATTCGGAGCTGATATCATCGGCGGTTTCGATGAGGTGCGTCTCGGTAATTTTTGAGCAAAGCTCGGCGATACGGTTGGTGTTGGCGCTGGAGAGACCCCCCACCACCAGCATCAGGTCGGCCCGATGTGCCAGTTCCAGGGCGGTGGCCTGCCTTTCACGCAGGTCATGGCAGATAGTGTCGATGATGCGTATCTCGGAGTTTTTCGTCAGGGCTAAATCGATTATCTTCTTCACGAACTCTGCGAAGTGGGCAGGCACCTCGGTGGTCTGGGAAAGGATGCCCAGCTTGCGCGGCAGGGGATCGAGGGCGGCGATGACTTTCTCGTCGGTAGTGGCGATTCCTTTGCCCTTCGTCCAGCCGAGGATGCCTTTGACCTCGGGGTGGTTGGTATCGCCGAAGACGATCACGAAAAAGTCTGACTTGGCCAGCTTTTCGGCAGCGCTCTGGGCGCGGCGTACGTCGTGGCAAGTGGTGCTGACGACTTCGAGGTTGCGGGCGCGCAGGCTCGCTTCTAAATCGGGGCTGACGCCGTGCGAACTGGTGACAACCATATTACCTTCGATGTGCGCGCTGTCTTTGACCGCCCTGACGCCCATCTTCGACAGCTTGTCCAGAACCTGCTGGTTATGTACCACGGCCCCGAGCGTTTCCACGCCTCCCTGCTCCCGGGCAACCTTTTCCAATATGTTTATAGCCCGCTTTACTCCAAAGCAGAAGCCTGTTTTAGTGGCTTTTTCAATCTTTGGCATTTTCTCCCCTGGCATAGACGCCCTGATATTCCGGAGGCAGTAGGTCAGCGACATGTCCCATCATGATACGGGTCAGCTCCCGGCGTTTCTCTTTAGTCAGTTTACCTTCGACAGGCGGTAAAGTAAACGGCTTACCGATGTTTACCGTTATCATCGGATGGTGCCAGAAGGCCCGCTTCAGACTCCTGAGTTTATCAGACCCGGTTATCCCCACCGGGACAATAGGTATATTGAGGCGTGTGGCGATAAGTACCGCGCCCGGCAGGGCCGGCTGCATGGTCCCGTCGGGGCTGCGGGTGCCCTCGGGGAACATCACCACCGATACTCCCTTCTTTATCCAGGCCTCCGCCTGCCGGATAGCCTCGCGGTCTACCCCGCCCCGCCGCACCGGGAAAGCCCCGAAGTTACTTACCCAGAAGCGCGACCAGCCGCTTTCCCAGAGGTCGGCCTTGGCCATGAGGACGCATTTCAGGGGGAAGCTGGCGGCGAGAACGGGCGGGTCGGAGAGGTGCAGGTGGTTGCTGACGACGAGAAAGGGCCCCGGCGCGGGGACGTTCTCTTTACCCCTGACCTTCCAGCCCCCGAAGGGAACCGCCAGGACGCGTATCAGCCCTCGGCCGAAATAATATACCCAGTGCATTTGGTAGTAATTATATCCCGCGGGAAGAAGAGAAGACAAACGGGGTGAGATTTATTTTACCTCACCCCCTGTATTCCCCTCTCCTGGCAAGGCGTTCCGCAGGAGAGGGGAATAAATAGAAAGAGGGGCTTCGCCCCTCTTATGCACCCTTATTATGTAACGTGCTGTTGCCCCTCTTCGCGGGCTACTCCCCGCTTGGGATTAAATTGGGAAATGGGGTGGGGGAAAAACCAACGGAAAAGGGCATGATGATACGAGGGCGGCGGGTGGGAAAAGATAACTAACATTGAGGGGGTCAGGGGTGTGGAAATATTTTTTTACTATTGTGCTTCTGCCAGCTTCCTCTTTATCTCGGGTATAGCTTTGGAGGCGGCCAGTTCACCCAGGGTTATCAGCTCCGGAGTCCGGCGGAATTCACCGGCGGAGATATCAGCGGTGTCCGGCTCGATGACGACATCGGCATTTTCCAGGCTATTCTTTGCCAGTGAATACGTGGTGATGTATACGGACTGTATCAATACCTGGAAAATATTCGGGGATTTTTGAGCTTTTCTTGGCTGGCTATCCGACTTACCTATACGACCGGATACATCAGGATTTACATTGACGGCGATAATGAAATCGGCGCCCATCTGCCGGACTACCTCGACCGGTACCGGAGTCGTCAGGCCACCGTCGACCAGGTATCTGCCTTCGTGTTTTACCAGGGTGAAGATACCGGGAAGGGAAATACTGGCTCTTATCGCTTCGGTTACCGAGCCGCTATTTATAACTATCTCTTCGCCCGTGTGGATGTCCGTGGCGACGCAGGCAAAGGGTATTTGCAGGTCTTTAAAATCAATATTGCCACCCAGGATGGATTCCAGTAATTTCTCTATTTTTCTGCCTTTAATAAAGCCCGTCTTGGGGAAAGAAGGGTCTATCATCGGAGCACGCTTTTTCCAGCCCGGGTCCAGGGCATGGTATCTCATCCGTTCGATATCCCTGTCCCGGGCGTAAACAGCGCCAATGATGGCGCCGGCGCTGGTGCCGGCAATCATATCGATAGGGATGCCTTCTTTATGGAGGACCGAAACGACACCAACATGAGCCAGGCCCCGGGCGGCGCCGCCGCTCAAAGCCAGGCCGACTGTCTTGCGTTGTAGATGCGCGTTCATCCTGTACCCGAGACGTTCGACTCTTTTAAAATTGTTCTCGTTCCCGCTCACCCTGAGCTTGTCGAAGGGCGGGACTGAAATCCCTCATGGTTCGACAGGCTCACCATGAGCGGTATGTATTTTGTTCTCTATTCCCACAGCTCCTCGATGTCCTTCTCCGCCTGGGCGGTGGTTGTCTGACTGCCAGCCTGCCCGAAGTCCTTATACGACTGGGCGGAACCGTACTCGCGGGGTTGGAAGGCTACCGGCATCGGTACGGCGTGCCCGAAAATCAAAGCCTGCTGTTTTGGCGCCAGCCTTGCCAGCACGGATTTCAACTCGCTTTTACCGGAAACACCGGCCAGAACGCTATCGATGTCCTTCTCATTATCGAGGAGGCAGGTAATCTTGGTGCCCATCTGCGACATCACTTCCTCGTCGATGCCGCTGGGGCGCTGGTCGATGACCAGCAGGCTGACGTTGTACTTGCGCATC
>CAZCZJ010000011.1:0-39338 GCA_964503235.1 uncultured Dehalococcoidaceae bacterium
GGTCAACCACCCCCGAGGATGTCGGCAATATGGTGGCTTATCTGGCTTCGGACCTAGCCAGACAGGTGGTCGGACAGACCTACCTCGTCGATGGAGGCCATGCATAGCGAGAGTCTACAATACCGAGGGTGATATTTATTCGAGACTGGTGATACCCTGGAGAACGGCAAGCAGCGCCTCCGGGTGGTCCGAACCTATGAGTACTGTTTTACCTTGGGTACGGGTGATTTTCACACCGCGGTTGCCCCGCAGGTAGTAGGCCCACATCTCACGGTTTACCCGTATTCCGTAGCCACCGAAGTCTTTCAGCGGTTGGAATTCGTGTATTTCCACCCCGGTAATATCCGCTATCTTTAATCGGAGGACCCGGATTCCCAGTATCCCCCAGCGGATGGCAACCTGACTGCGCGTTACCAGCGTACGCTGACCGCCGTAGGGAATGATAAGCATGATACCCACCACCAGCGTTACGATACCTGCCCATGCCTGACTGAACCAGGTAATCGCGGCAACAAGAAACATCACCAGGGGCAGAACGACGGTGATAAGCGTTACGTAGAAGGGATTCTGATAGTCCCAGTAAACGAAAGAAGCGTTATCTCTCAGACTTTTCGTGATTTCATCTTTCAGGTCGGGACTCTCTTCCGTTACCGAAGGTGCCGGGTAGGGGCGATAGGGTCGGAGCATATCCAGGATTACGGCGATGATTACGGCTCCACCGACCATCGGTAATGCATACACCCAGGGGAAGGTAAAAGAATCATCGCCCGATTTCAGAAAAGACAGATAACCCAGGCTCACTCCCGCCATGAAAGGAACGAAAATATCATCCATGAGCGAAAGCCAGTTAAAGCTTTTGGCTTTCTCCTGTCTTGCCCAGAGTTCGTCTAATAAAACAGAAACTAGAATGAATATCACCGAAAGTCCGATGGTGATACCAAAAACCTCCCAGGGAGAGCCGTACCTGTTCGGCTCACCGCTGAAGCCGAAGTGAACGGGCGCTTCCGCCGGTAGCGGACCGGCAGTTAAGACGAGAATAACCAGAATGATTAGTGCCACTATTGAAGGAAGGTGCGTCCAGAGCGGATGTACCAGTTTTACTTTCATTTACCTGCCCCACTCTTCGTTTATTTTTTTTAATTGCTGATTGACAAGTTCGCGGAAACTATCGGGGGACAATCCCGCCAGCAGGGCATCGACGATGAGCTCCCTTAGCCGTTCTCTGATATCAACCCCGGCTGTGGCGGTGTAAACGGTCGTTGGCCGACGGGCAATCCGGGCTTTTCTACCCAGTCGCAGATTGATAATACCCTGGTCGCGGAGTTTGAGATAGGCGCTGCGTACGGTATGCATGTTTATCCCCAGGCTGTCGGCAAGCTCCCTCACCGAGGGCAGCTCGTCGCCCGGGCGGAGCGAACCACTGCTTACCTGCTCCTTTACCTGGCCGATTATCTGCAGGTATATCGGGCGGCTGTCTTTTTCGTTTATAGATAATAACATTTTCTTGTTAACTCTACTGATATATATATAATATAACAGTTATAACAGATTTTGTCAAGATATACGATGTTAATTTTTGTTTGAATTTGTTTACCGGTGCTTACCTTACCCCTGGCCCCTCTCCAGCCGGAAATATCGATGAGACACCGCAATTACGTCTGGCTGGAGAGGGGAGTAAGAATAAGAGGGGGCGAAGCCCCCTCTTAAAAACTCTCCCCCTCTCAAACAGATTAAATAATGAGCTCTAATATATACCAGTTTGAGAGGGGGTTAGGGGGAGAGTATTGTAAATCAACCAAAACAAAATAAAGCCAAACGGTAGAATTTGTAATTATTCATTCATCTGGCTATCTATCTAAACTGAAAGAATGCTGTAAAGGATGTTAATGGAAAATAAAGTCGGGACTAAAAATAGTGCCATAACGTGGTTGCTGGAACCTGAAGATATCGGCGTGAACTATCTGGCCATGCGCGTCCTCCAGGCAGTGGACTAGAAATAAGTCTTCGCTACTTTATTTATTCGTATTTCTCGGTGTCGGCGGCGATAAAGTGGAATATCGGTCGCTTCACGTTGCGGATGATTAACGGACCGTGCTGGACGCCTGCGGGTACGAAGGACGCGAAGCTCTTGGTTATTATATATGTCTTATTATCGACCGTGAACTCTATCTCGGCGCCAAGGTCCTGGATATCGTCATAGTTGAAACCGAAACAACCGATGAGTTCCCCGAAGTTATGCGTATGGGAATCCACCTCTTTAATCTCTTCTTCAGAGCCGGGCATTATCCACTTGGCTTCGCTGTAGAACTCGGCACCGGGTACGGTATCTGGTCCTACGTGGACGATATTTTTCACAAATTTCGGGTCGACCTTGAGTCGGTGCGACGGTAATCCTTCGGCGAGTTTATCGTAATCGACTACGTTTTTTGCATATTTCTTTTCAGCCATTTCCGTTACCTCTTTCTCGGCTAATCTTTCGCGGTTGTGAGGGTGATATCTAAACGTACATGTGCCCCGACCCTACCGTCAGGTGAAACATGGGGGCGTCCATGCGGTGAAATATCAACGGGCAATGCTTCATCCCGGCCGGAATATAGACCATAAAGCTCTTGGTCAGGCGGAACTCTTCGTCTTCCAGCCAGAACTCTATCTCGCCTCCGAGGTCGCTGGGGTCGTCCATGTTTGTCCCGAAATAGCAGAAGAGTTCTATAAACGGATGGGCATGCGGGGTAATGCCGGGGCCATCTTTCATCCTTGCCCGCATTTCCGGGGTAATTATCATCTGCCGCTGGTCTTTCATCGTATTTGGCCACTGCCAGGTACACTCGGCGTAAAAAGCACCGGGTATAACCTCTTCATCCATCCAGATTACGTGCTCCAGCGGCATACGGTAGCCGTCGCGGTATCCCTGGCTTATCTTCTGGTCTCCTTTAAAACCGGGCATCACCACGCCCTGTTTAAGCTCGGTGCAGATATATTTTCCGTACTTTGATTCTGCCATTGCACAATCTCCTTTCTCCATGATAGAAAGCGTTAGAGGACTTGGACCCCTAGCCTTCGTTTTATATTATATTAGACTTCTCACTCTGCCTTCAATGTTTGCGGAGCATTACCCGGCAGGGGCCGACGCCACCAGAGGAAGACACCCAGCACGTATGCCAGGCAAAGCGCCATTATCGTCAGCGACAGGGCAAGATAGGCATAATCCGGCGTACCGTAACGAACCAGACCCATGCTTTCCAGTATGGGCATCGTCTGTAAAGCCATGGGGTCGAGATAGTAAAACCAGAAAGCTGAATTGGAAAGCCATATCCATGCTACCGGGACTAGCGCCAGCCCCAGGGTAACTATCCTTTCGCCCCAGTAATTTGTCCTGCCGGCTATCAGCAGGGCTATGGGAATATATATCACCAGATACTGATAATTTATTCGGTAAAAGAAAGCGGTAAAAAGGCACAATCCCACCAGTGCTGCTCTTATAGGGGTGATTTTTTTGGTGTAGATGAATACAGCCGCTGCTACCAAGGCAATAACAAGCAAGGGTATATTCATCTGAAAAAGAGCTTCCGTATCCCACCCCAGGGTATTATGCAGATAAGTCAGCAGCGAGCCGATGCCGTTAAAAGCATACATAATATTTTCCTGGTATCCCGGGGCTGAAGCCGATAGCAGAATAGATTTAGCGTAAGACAGGAAATTCCCCGTTAACAGAAATGGTATGGAGATGATGATAATTACCCCGGCGAAAATAAGTAAGTACTTTATCAGTTGTTTCCGGTCGATGTTTCTCATAACAGAAATTACCATCAGGGCTACCGCCATCAATGTATGTTGTTTTGTCATTACCGCCAGGCCGGCTAGGAGAAAAGCCTGCCAGTTTTTACCTTTTTCCAGCATGATTATCGAGGCTAATAAGAAGGCGGCGGCTATGGCGTCGAACTGTCCGAAAACCGCCGATTCGAACCAGGCGGTGGGGTGAAAAAGCCACAGTGTGGCTAACAATAGCCGTCGCCATTTGGGACCGGGCAGGGCCCAGAATAGCAGACAACCTATGGCGGCATCGGCGGCTATTATCGGTACCTTCATGGCCACCCGCCAGCCGGAATCTACCATAAATTCCGTGGCCTGGGAGGTTGAAGCCGCCAGAAGACACAGTCCCAGGATAAGTAGCCATACCGGGGGATAAAAGAATCCCCAGCCCCAGAACGGGAATGTACCATCCGTGGCACTGGCATATTGGTAGAAGTCGATACCGTGGTTATGAAATGCAGTAGCTAGAGCCCAGAACTGGGCAACATCAGGACCGGCTGATAAAGGCGCCGCCCAGGCTCTGATATAGATAGCTCCGGTTAATAGTACCCCGAAAACCAGGAAGTGGTATTTATTAATGATATACTTCATAGTGCTATGCCGATTTATAACTATTTTGAATCAGTCTGTGAAGCTATATGAAGGATAGATTGTAAAGGTATGATTGTCAATCGGCATTATACCGGTGGCATAAGGTTGCCAGGATATATAAGGCACTCTCCTGAGGGGGTATTAAGAAAAACAACCCGCCGCCTGTTTTACCACTATGTCGCCTTAATATTTATCCGCCGGGGTATTTCTTGATACCTTCGCCGATAGGATAGGATATCATAAAGAATATCTGTTTGGTGATATCGCGGATAATCAACGGGCCCTGCTCAACGTCCGGTGGAATATACGCACCGAAGCTTTTATTGATGATATGTTTCTCACCGCCTATCCAGAGTTCCGCCTCAGCGCATAGGTCAGTGATGTCCTCGTAGTTCATGGCATTGAGGACGATGGACGTGCCGTGTGGCAGGGCATGCGGCTTCATCAATAGCTGTCCCTCTTTCGATTTCTCACCCGGCAGCAGCCACCTGGTGTCGCAGCCGAACTCGGCGTCCGGAATAACGGAATTGTCGATGTAGGCCATGTGCCGCGTATACTTAGGGTCGGTTTGGGGCATGTAATCGGGCCTTTTCGGTTCTTTCTGACCGCCCATGACGAAATACTGGCGATATTTCAGTTCTGCGGGTTTCTTTTTTATTAATTCAGGCAGGTCTTTCATCAGTTTCTCTGCCTCTTCCGATTTCTCGTCTTTTTCCCTGACGTATACGCCGGGCCCGGAGGTCCAGTGGCATACAGGCCGGGATGTTTTTTTCTTCCCGGTGCCCCGTGTGGGCATATGCAGAATACCCGCAGGGATATAAGCCACCCAGCTGCTCTCCAGGGGGACAATTTCATCCTCCATCAGCATACCCCAGCTGTCAGTATCTTCCGGATTATCGGGGTCGGTGCCCCACCACGAAAGCAGTTCGGGGAAATCATGGGCATGGGGGAACATGGGCTTGGGATTAGCGGTACGCTTCATCTGTTCTTCCATGGTAATCTGGCCGGGGTAGGAAGAAGGCCATAGCCAGGTGGACTCGCCGTAATATGCACCCGGGATAATATCCTCATCTATCCAGAGGACATGCTCCATGTAGATGCGTTTTTCCTCTGCCGCGAGCTTGTCTCTCTCCTCCGGGGTAGGACCGGGCAGCATATGTCTTTTCTGGAGGGTCGTGCAGATGTATTTATCGTATTTTCCCATTTTCCATCCTTCCTGATTAACTTATAAAATATAGGAAGCTATATTCAAGCAAGCCTGAAAAATAGCGGAGAACACTCGCCTCCTTACAAGAAGCTATTATAGTCTTTTTTATATTTATTAACAATCTAACTTTTTTGACAAGATAAATCTGTAAGTTTATTGGAAATCCATAATAAGGAGAGTTGATAGTAAAAAAATCATGATACACTCAGCCTAAACTACAATTAATTATATAGTGCTACCTCTAAATATGGCGTGTTAGGAATTCTCCGGGAATGTATCGCCTGATCTGCTAATATTCACTAGTTCGTGACCAACAGAAATCCTATAATTTAGTAATCAAATACGCCTAGGTATTACTTTTTTGAAAAATCATAAGAGGCAGTATATAATACTCCTAAATACCAACAATTCCGCTTCCTAATTTGTTTGTTACCATTTGAGGGGGAGTAGACATGACAGCTTATATTATTCGCAGGATATTTATGGGTATATTAACCCTCATCCTGGTAACAATGTTGGTATTCCTGCTTGTCCGCCTGTTACCGGGGGACCCTCTGATGAGATATATGGCCAATTTCTCTGGCACCGGACAACAGAATATCATGACCCCCGAACAGCACGAGGCTTTATTAAAACAATTCGGTTTAGACAAGGCTATATACATACAGTATTGGGACTGGATAACCGATATTCTTAGGGGCGATCTAGGTGAATCATTAGGAGTACAACAGCCGATAAGTAAACTCATTGCCGATGTATTACCGAGAACAGCGTATATCGGCATTCTAATGTTTGCAGTCGGTACATTCGGTGGTATTCTAGCAGGGATTTATTGTGCCTTAAGGCGGGGTACTTGGTTGGATAATACTATTACCACAATCGCCAACATTGGGCTGACGGTGCCGGTTTTCTGGCTGGGAATCCTGTTGATTTATGTTTTTGCTTACAAGTTGGACTGGTTCCCTATGTACGGATGGGTTGCGCCATGGGATAACTTCTGGAAAAGCTGCCGTTATGTGGTGTTGCCAGTCGCGTCCGTAGCCCTGGGGGGTATCGCCGGTATGGCCCGCCTCACCCGGTCTTGTATGCTTGAGGTTATAGGGGCAGATTATGTCCGCACCGCTTGGGCTAAAGGATTGAGAGAAAGGGTAATTGTAGTCAGGCACCAGCTGAAAAACGCGATGATTCCGGTGGTTACTTCGCTTGGCGGCACATTAGCGATAATTCTGGGTGGTTCGGTATTTATCGAGACGGTATTCAGTATTCCCGGCATGGGCAGATTGATGACCCAGGCTATTTTCGATTACGACTATCAGGTAGTTCAAGCAAGCGCTTTAATATTCGGCGGTATTGTTATATTTTCCAACTTAGTAGTGGATATTGCCTGGGGCTGGCTTGACCCCAGGATAAGATATGAATGAGGAGGACAATGTGCCGGAGAATCCAGTAGTCTCAACACCAGGTGATGCCATGGGCGTGGCGGCCGCACCCCCACGTCGTCGCGAGTGGAGGAGGTTTGCCAGAATATTCTTCGGGCGTAAATTATATCTCATAGGGTTTATCATCGTGGTGATTATAATTCTCACGGCCATTTTTGCACCCATATTAACCCCTTACGATCCTATCACGAATGACTTGACTAGTAGACTGCAAAATCCCTCTGCCGAACACTGGCTGGGTACTGACCAGCTTGGTAGAGATATGCTTAGCCGGATTATTTATGGGACACAAGTGTCTCTTATAATCGGTTTTTCCGCGGTTTTTTCTTCCGCCATAATAGGCGCGCTCATGGGCTTAACGGCAGCGCACTTCGGCGGTTGGGTATTCACGGTTATAATGAGGTTAACCGATGTGTTAATGGCCTTACCTGCCATAATCCTGATGATGCTTATTGCTGGTATGTTGAAGGGAGGGGGCCTCTGGATTGTTGTATTTGCGCTGGCATTTGGAGGTATCGCCCCGATGTGCCGTATGATGTGCGGCATGGCTTTAAGTGTCAAACAGAATGATTATGTAATGTCTGGACGCGCTATTGGTATGAGTAACTGGCGCATCATGCTAACCCAGATATTCCCCAATGCATTTCCGCCTTTGATAGTAGGGTTAACGATGGGTATAGGAGGCGTTGTGTTGGGTGAAGCTGGCTTGAGTTTTCTTGGCATCGGTGTCCAGGCTCCCACTCCTTCCTGGGGAGGCATGGTTATGGACGGGCAGCGTTTCTTATTAACCAACCCGCTACTTTCCTTGCTTCCTGGTTTTGCTATTATGTTACTTGTATTCGGCTTTAACATGGTTGGTGATGGTATCAGGGATGCAATCGACCCCAGGTTACGGGGTGTCATCTAGAGTATACAAATCTTTCTATATAGGAAGTTAATATGGCTGCAGTATTAGATGTACGGGATTTACGTACCTACTTCCATACCGAATACGGGCTGGTAAAAGCTGTAGACGGTGTCTCTTTTTATATTGATGAAGGAGAAATTATCGGCATTGTGGGCGAGAGCGGATGCGGCAAATCCGTATCCATGCTCTCCACGGTGCAGCTGATACAAAAACCGGGAGAGATAGTCGGCGGAAAAGTAGTTTTCAACGGGGAAGACATTCTTCAGCATGAAGCCAACGGCCCCACGATGAGGTCCATCCGCGGTAGTAAAATATCCTTTATTTTCCAGGAGCCGATGACATCATTAAACCCGGTACTTACCATTAACCGCCAGATTACAGAAATCCTGGAACTACACCTGGATATGGACAAACATGCCGCCAGAGAAAGAGCAATCGAGCTATTAAAAATGGTAGGCGTCCCCGATGCCGGAAGCAGGATAGATGACTATCCTCACCAGTTCAGTGGCGGCATGCGTCAGAGGGTAATGATTGCCATGGCTTTATCCTGTAATCCCATGATAATCATCGCCGATGAGCCGACGACCGCTGTAGATGTAACCACACAAGCCCAGCTACTAGAGTTAATGAAGGACCTGGTAACCCGCCTAAATACAGCACTTATAATAGTAACCCATAATCTCGGTGTGGTAGCCCGTTATGCCCAGAGGATTTATGTCATGTATGCGGGTCGCATTGTGGAGTCCGGCCTTTCTGAGGTTATTTTCAAAAACCCGTGTCATCCGTATACAATAGGACTCCTGCACAGCGTACCCCGTTTGGGTGAAAAACGGACTTTAAAAAAGCTGGTACCAATATACGGCTTGCCGCCCAACCTCATTGATATGCCGCCATACTGTGCTTTTCTCCCCAGATGCACCTATAAAACCGAAAGATGTGAAAAAGACCCCTGGCCCGAGATGCGTCAGGTGGGTGAGGGACATTATATATCTTGTTACGTTGATATACGGGAGACGTCATGAACACAGCTCAGAACGGCATAATGGTAGAAGTTAACAACCTCAAGATGTATTTCCCCATCACCCGGGGAATCCTGAGACATAAAGTGGGGGAAGTGAAGGCGGTTGATGATATTGATTTTACCATAAAGAGAAATGAGACTCTCGGTCTGGTTGGTGAGAGCGGATGCGGCAAGACTACCACGGGACGATGTATCTTAAGACTTTACAATCCGACTTCCGGAAGCATAATCTTTGACGGAACCGATATTTCCAAGATGCCGGAGAGGAACCTTAAACCGCTACGCCGCTCCATGGGTACCATTTTCCAGGACCCTTATGGTTCTCTGAACCCTAGGCAGAGAGCCGGGGGTATCGTCGGGGACCCCCTAAAAGTACATCACCTGGCCGACAAGAGTGAACTCAACGACAGGGTAGCCGCACTTTTTCGTCTGGTAGGACTCGACCCGGATATGTCTGATCGCGTTCCCCATGAGTTCAGTGGCGGTCAACGACAGCGCATTGGCGTAGCCCGAGCCCTGGCCTGCCAGCCAAAACTGGTTATATGTGATGAGCCCATTTCCGCGCTGGATGTATCGATTCAGGCCCAAATAATAAACCTGCTCGAGGAGCTACAGGAGACTCTGGGGCTAACCTACCTGTTTATCGCCCACGACCTGGCGGTTGTCCAGCACATCAGCGACCGGGTAGCGGTGATGTATTTAGGCCGCATTATGGAATTAACCACCTCGGAAGAGCTATACGAGAATCCTTTACACCCCTATACTCAAGCCTTGCTCTCCGCCATACCGATTCCCGACCCTATCGCCGAGAAGACACGCCAGCGTATTGTGTTGCGAGGTGAGGTACCCAGCCCGGCCAATCCCCCGACCGGATGTCATTTCCATCCCCGGTGCCAGATTGCCGTCGGTGAGTGCAGTGAGCAAAGGCCACCGCTGCGTGATATCGGCGGAGGTCACTACGTAGCCTGCATCAGGGTTTAAACTGTCCTCTTCTATTCAGGCTGTCAACATGCGTAATATTATCATGTATTAACTTATAACCTGATTATTTATAAAACAGGACGGGTCGTGGTGAAAACCGCGACCCGTCTCTTTTTGCCGTCTCTATAACTTCTCCGTTAGGTCTTTACTCGTCCAGCCAGGCGAAAGTATACACATAGAATTCCGTATACTGTCCTGTGGTGTGGCCCTTAACTATGGGAGATATGGAGCTAAGCGTAGGTGTATAGTACAGGTAGCTCCACTGGCAGTACTTATCAGTGGCTAAGCGGGAGATTTCCTGGTATATCGGGATTCTCAGCGCGTTGTCGGTTTCTTGAGATCCCATCTCGGCCAGGTCACAGAGTTCTTTAGGCTGCTCACAGCTTATCCAGGTAGTAACCATCCATCCTGTAGGGTCATCCGCCGGATGAATGGCATTCAGCGGGCCGTTTACCAGGGTGCTGGCCGGGTCAACCGTGGTGCCGGGGAAGCCGTAAACCCAGATGTACCCGTCCCAGCCGGTGCCGCCGCCGCCGATCATTTCCACCAGCTGCAGGTAGCCGATTTTCTCAATATTCAGCGTGATATTGGCTTCCAAAAGCATACCCTTGATACCCATCGGTACGTCATCAACGCCGCCCTGCACCATATACAGGGTAGTAGTGAATCCTTCAGGATAGCCGCCTAATGCCATGTAATCACTGGCTGCATCAAGGTCAAAAGGATAGCCTATGGTAGTGTCATCCCGGAATGGTTCGAGACAGAAACCCTGGTTGGTGGCTATGCCGTAGCCGTAAGAAAACGCATCAACAATTGTCTGCTTATCGATGGCAGACTCAACAGCGCGGCGAATGTTGATATCTTTGAGGATGGAGTCCGGGTTGCCGCTGGAGGGTAACAAGCACCAGTTGAAGACCATATCGGTGCTTTCTATTATTTCAAAGCCTTCGTCGATAACCCCCTGGGCATCCTGCGCGTTAATGCCTGCAGTATGAATCTGCCCGGATTTGAATGCCATGAGGGCAACGTTAGCGTCGGTAATAACGCTGATGTCGATGCCATCGAGGTAAGGCTTACCTCTCCAGTAGTTATCATTGCGGTCGAAATTCACGCTCAGGTTGGGCTCGTAGCCGGTCTGGATGAAGGGACCGGTGCCTACCACGTTGGTCATTTTCCATTCAGTAGTATTGTTCTCCAGAGCCGTGGGGGAGAACATCATGGCGCTCCAGAAGGTTCCAAGGCTCTTTACCGCTATCCAGTCCCACTCGCCGTTTACGAAGTCACATCTGATAGTGTATTCATCGACGACAACACACTGGCTGAATTTTTTCATGTTGGGCCACATGAGGCTGTTGATGCCGGTATCGATGTTATACTTGGCGGCCTCGGCATTGAAAGGGGTACCGTCGGTAAAGCTAATTCCCTGGCGCAGATACAGGGTGATAGAAGAATTATCCGGGGCTATTTCATAGCTTTCCGCCAGCCAGGGTTGAAGGTCATTGTTTTTATCGACGATAAGCAGAGGCTCAACAGCCAGGAAGGAGATCATGGCGTCACTTGGTCCGGCGGAGCCGGTAGGGTCACCGATATTGGCGATGTTAGCCATGGTAGATAACTGGAGGCGTCCGCCTTCTTTACCGCCTTCAGGCTTGGCTAGGTCACCGAGGTTTGGCAGCCTGGCATCTGTAGGGGGTACGGTGGTTGCACTTGTTGGGGCGGTTGTTTGGGAGGTCGGTGGGGCGGTTGTCTGGGAGGTCGGTGGGGCGGTTGTCTGGGAGGTCGGTGGGGCGGTTGTTGTAGTCTCTTCCGGTTCGCCGCAGCTACCCAGGAGCAGCCCGGCGACTACAACAAGTGATAAAGCAATTAATAAATATTTCTTCATTTCGTTAATTTCCCTCCTTTATTAGTATTAAATGAAGAGTTATCCCTTGAAATCAAGTCATAACTCACCTCCTGTAATCGAACCAACTAAATTATTAGCATTTTAGTATGTCCAGCGGTAGTTTGCAACCCTTTTTTGCTTTTTATTCTTATTTCAAGAAGATGTAGTATTTTCAGCACTGGATAAACAGTATTATCCAGCAAGGATTAACGAATGATACACCCTGCCTGGATTCTTGTCAAGTTAGCCTAATCCGTCTTTAATTTCTGAATGATGTTTCTGCAATGCTTCCGTTTACCAGTCCGGCGGGCCTACCTGTTTCTGTTTATCATAAATGTCATTATATATTATAGTCCCGAAATTCTTCATGATTTCCCAGCGCTTTTCATTCCGCGGCTCATCAGGGATAGCCCGGATAATAGCATTGTGACGCGCGATATAGCCGTCCTTGAACTCGGGATGGGTGTGGATGAAGAGGTCGTTGCGCTTGATAGCCCGGAGCACACGCTCGCCGGTCTCTATCGGGTCCATCATTACAACACTGAAGTCCCCGGGCGGTCGCCGGGGCGGAGCGCCTTTCGGGGGCTCAGGCATTTTGGGCGGCCAGGTCTCTCCCTCGTTCCTGAGATGTTCGGGGCGGTTGACAAAAGAGGAC
Source organism: uncultured Dehalococcoidaceae bacterium (assembly GCA_964503235.1). Lineage (GTDB taxonomy): Bacteria > Chloroflexota > Dehalococcoidia > Dehalococcoidales > RBG-16-60-22 > W425. The sequence continues at coordinate 12,494 of CAZCZJ010000011.1, forward strand.
AGGCCGAGGTTCCCCATCGTCGGCCCGGGATAAAGCACCGAGACTCCTATATTCTTCTCCCGGAGCTCCCCGGCCAGAGATTCCATTATGCCGGTTACGGCGAACTTGGTCGAGCAGTAGATAGCAAAGTTATTCGAACCCATAAGTCCGCACGTCGAGGACGTAGACACAATATGTCCGCCTTCGCCGTGTTTCAGTATACGCGGTACTATCGTCATAATGCCGTTGATAACGCCGCCCACGTTGACGCCCATGCTGTAGTCCCAGTCTTTGTAAGTCAGTTTCTCTATCGGACCGCCGCCGGAACCCACGCCGGCGTTATTGACCAGCACGTGTATCTTCCCGAAGACTTTTTCCGCTTCATCGGCGGCCTTGACATAAGCCTCGCGGTCGGTGACATTCAGGTTAATCGGGTGGGCGGGCAACTTTTTCTCCTGGAAATAAGCCATCGCTTCATCCAGGGCGTCCTGCCGCATATCGACGATGACTACCTTCATGCCGTTCCTGGCGAATACCTTGGCAATCCCGAGTCCGATGCCGCTGGCGCCGCCGGTGATAAAAGCTGTTTTTCCTTTAAAATTTTCCATTGTTTATAATCTCCTACTCATTATGTTCTATATATGCCCCTGAATTCTATCCGATCCATTAGGAAAGCCCGCAGGAGCCGTCTTTACAGACAACCGCCTCCGGCATCCGCAGGGGCCTGGCATCTTTCTTGACGCCGGCTTTGGGAATCCACGGGTCGATTACTACCGACTGGAAATAGAAGAAATCGGTAACAACCCACATCGGGTTCATCTCCCCGCCGACGACGATGAGATTATTCATCTCCGGGCGCTTGAAACGGGGATTCAATTCATTCACGAGCCATTCACTGAATTTCATGGGGTCGTCGTAGCCTTCCTGCTTGAGGCCCTTGGCTACCAGCGGGTCGATGACGAACGTAAACGCGCCGCCGAAGGGGCCGCTGATGTTTTTCACGACCTCCAGCATCCGCTGGGCCGGGCCGGTGTTAAAGCCGAGGACAGTCCAACCGCGGAAAAGGCTGACCGTGCTTTCACCCGCTTTGAAGCCCTTACGCACGTGGAAGGGCTCCCAGACGCTATTTTCCTCGTTTTCCGCGCAGCACATGTTGTTGTAATTGATAGTGGTTCCGGTGCTGGCTGTGAACGTGGCGCCGGGCCGGACGTCCCCGAAGTTAATGCTCATCAGGGTCCACGCTCTGCCGATAACGGAGTTGGCATAGTTGATCGGGCTTAAAGCGCCGAGTCCGTAGTTCATGCCGATTTCATTGCGGATGGGGCCGTTTACTACCATCATGCTCGCAAAGGATGTGGTCGAGCTGGGCATGGAAGGCCGCCCCGAGGATCCTAGAGCCAGGATGACGGGGAAATGCTCCGGCCTGGCCCCGGCCATGACGGCGATGGCCGCAACTCTTTCCACCGTATACTGGAGCCTCTCCTCATGGGTGGTTACCGACATCATGCCGACGAACTCCTGGGGGTCGCGGTCGGTGCCGGTAAGCATCTCCGCCACGCGTTCCTCGGTCGGCAGGACGATGGGCAGACCGTCCGTCCAGCCTTTCTCCAGGAAGAGACGGTGCAAATCGGCCTCGGTAGCCGGCTCCAGCAAGCGCGGACGCTCCGGCCTCTTTTCCGGTTTGTAATTCTTCTCCGCTTCCGTCAGCGGCTGGGTGAGGGCGAAGATAACTTCGTCCATCAGGGGCGCGCCGGAAATCGGGTCGTTGCCTTCCACGTAGCCGTGCAACGTTTCACGGGAGACCCAGCCGACGGGGTAGGGTGGGAAGCTCCAGCGGAGGTTCATGCCGTGACTGCGGCCGTCACGCTGGACATAGTCTGCAAAGCGGGAGGTGGCGATGGGGGCCGAAGGCACGCCGTAGTCGTCCTCCACCGTCCGGGAAAATTCGGCGATACTCGCCGAACAGCCGTCTCAGCCGCCGACGCCGAAGACAACGGCGTCACCGTTTTTCTTGATTTCGGCCCACAGCTCGGGATCGTCGGTGAACATGCTGGTCTTTTTATGAACTAACTCGGTCTTCACCGAAGGCCGGTTACGCGTAAACCAGTCCTTGACCTCTTCCATGAATTCCGGGCTACCGGCAAATCCCGTATCGACCAGATAAACGGTCTTGCCTTCCAGGCTATCAAGGCGCGGCGCCATTTTACGTGTACCGAGGGCTTCAGCCGTGTCTCTCGGCTGGTATACGGGGTCGTGAATCGCGAACATTGGTGAATCAACATCCAGCCGCCGTCCGAAGATGCCGGTGGGCTGGCCCCCGGGGTCTAGCACTGTGATTTTTGAATTATTTCTTGTCATTTTTTCTCCTAAATATTTTTACTGCAGTATGTGGTAAAATAATCTATATCATCGTTAAAGATATATCGTTTGCGTTGTCGTGATATTCTATAGTACTTTATATAGAAAAAATCCACAACCCGGATTATGTACGGGAGATAATATAATATTTGCAATAGTTAGCTATTCATTTTACACTATTTAACGATACAAAGGAGGAAATAATGAAGGATTTTGCCGGTAAAATATTATTTATAACCGGAGGCGCTTCCGGAGCCGGACTCGGCCAGGCCAAGGTGTTTTCAGAAGCAGGCTGCAAGGTTGTTATCGCGGATATTCGCCAGGACCACCTGGACGAGGCAATGGCGTATTTCCGGGATAAAAAGGCAGACGTTCATGCCATACAACTGGATATTACGGACCGCAAGGCATATGCGGAGGCTGCCGACGAAGTGGAAAAGGTGTACGGGAGTCCGCCCCAGATGCTGTTCAATAACGCGGGTGTGAATACCTTCGGTCCGCCTGAAGCCTCGACTTTTGAAGATTATGACTGGGTAATCGGTGTTTGTCTCGGTGGGACTATAAACGGTATGGTGACATTCGTGCCGCGTATGATACAAGCCGGCAAAGGCGGTCATATCGCCGCGACTTCATCAATGGGAGGCTTTATGGCATCATCCGGATGTACTCCGTACTCAGTTGCCAAGGCCGGAATCAACAGTCTCATGGAGTGCTATTACCAGGCGCTCAAGCCTTACGGCATCGGCGTGTCCTGCCTGTGCCCGGGTAATATCAATTCAAATATAGCTGAAGCAGTTTATACACGGCCGGAGCATTTACAGAATACCGGATATAATGTAAGTGAAAAGACAATTGATTTTCTGCGTTCCATTCATGCCCAGGGAATCGAACCCGTAGAGCTGGCAAACATACTTAAGAAAGGGATTGAAAACGAACAACTCTTTATTATACCGGCCCCGGACCCGGAGAAGATGCTGAGGGATAGTCTTGAACGCATCATTAATTACGCTACTCCTGAAGGCATGAAGAGACAAGAAGAGCTGATGAAGAAACGCATGGAAGAAATGAGGAAATACATGGGCGATAAAAATCCCTTCGGAGGTGCCGCCGAAGTCGGATGGGGAAAAGCCAGACAGGATATAACGTGGGTCAAAGAAGATAAAGGACCCTTTTAATCAAAGATGTAGCTAACCTTGAACAGCCTAAAGGAGGAATATTATGAAAGATTTTGCTGGTAAGGTATTGTTTATAACCGGAGGCGCTTCCGGTGCGGGATTCGGCCAGGCAAAGGTATTTTCGGAAGCGGGCTGTAAGGTTGTTATTGCGGATATTCGTCAGGACCATCTGGACGAGGCGATGGCATATTTCCGCGACAAAAAGGCGGATGTTCACGCCATACGACTGGATATTACGGACCGCCAGGCATATGCAGCGGCTGCCGACGAGGTAGAGAAGGTGTACGGGAGCCCGCCTCAGATGCTGTTTAATACCGCGGGTGTCAACGCCTTCGGTCCGGCTGAGGCCTCGACATTCGAAGATTACGACTGGGTAATGGGTGTTTGTCTTGGCGGCGTTATCAACGGTATGGTGACATTCGTGCCGCGCATGATACGGGCCGGCAAGGGCGGTTATATCGCCACGACTTCCTCGATGGGAGGTTTCATGGGAGGGTCCACGACCGCTCCGTACTCCGCCGCCAAAGCCGCTGTTAATAACCTCATGGAAAGCTATCACCAGGCGCTCAAGCCTTACGGCATCGGCGTGTCCTGCCTGTGCCCGGGTGGCATCAAGTCGAACATAGCCGAAGCATCATATACACGACCGAAGCATCTGGAAAACACCGGTTATAATATCAATGATAAGACAATCGAGTTTATGCGCCACCATTACTCCTTCGGGATAGACCCCGAGGAACTGGCTCAGATACTCAAGAAGGGAATTGAAAACGAGCAGCTCTTTATTATCCCGGTCCCCGACTCGGAAAAGATGTTGAGGGACATTGTAGAGCGGATAATCAATTATGCCACTCCCGAAGGCATGAAGAGGCAGGAAGAGTTCATGAAGAAGCGCATGGAAGAAATGAGGAAACGCATGGGCGGCGATGATGGCCCTATGAAGGGTGCCGACGAAGCCGGGTGGGGCAATGCCAGGCAGGATTTAACCTGGGTTAAAAAGCGCAGGGGACCCTTTTAATCAAGGATTCAACTAAACCTTGAACAGTCGAACGGAGGAATAGAATGGCGTATGAAATAAGATTATCGGTAATGAGTCCCGAAGCTGGAGTCGAAAAAGGTACGGGTGCGTTTCCGCCGGGCATGGGTGCAAATCCATCGGCTACGGGCAGAACTCCGCCCGGTATGGGCGGGCCTCCGCCGTCTTCACCTTCGGCGGCCAAGCGGCTGGACACATTGGAGAACAAGACCGTGTATCTGGTAGATACCGGCTTCGGCGGAAGCTATAACTTTATGCTGCAACTGCAAAAGTGGTTTGCCGAACACATGCCGTCCGTCACCACGATACGCAAGCGGAAACCGGGGAACGTGTTCATGGACGATAACAATGACCTCTGGGAGGAAATCAAGGATAAGGGTGATGCTGCTGTCGTTGGCGTCGCTGGCTGACCGGGCTGTGTCGGCGCGGTCGCTGCCGGCAGCACGAAGCTTGAACAGACCTACGGGATTCCCGCTGCTCCAGTCTCGACGTACGAGTTTGAAAGCGCAATAAAGGACAACCCGATGGCTGCGTCCTTACCTTTCATTTATACGCCACACCCGGTGATAGGTTTGTCTCCCGAAGCCCTCGATAAATATATTGTCGGCAATGATCCCGATACCGGTAAACCTATCATCAATGAAATAATCGACGTATTGACGAAACCGGTAAGCGAAAAGAAACCGCAGCCTGAGTCTCCCGTAACGGTAAAAGCCGGCCCTCCCCGGATACTCCTGGAACCGGATACCGAAGATAATCTGCAGCGCCTGTTTTATGAAAAGGGCTGGACTGACGGATTGCCCATCATACTTCCCACCGAGGAGCGCGTGCAGGCGATGCTCGCTGGTACTAACGCTGCACCGGACGAAGTGGTTGCCGAATCATTCCAGTTCGCTACCCGGGAAATCGTTAAGTACACGGTGGGACACATTGCGGTTATTGCGGTCATGGCCGGCGCCAGGCCGGAATATTTCCCGGTGATACTGGCTATTGCGGCCACCAAACAACCGTCGCTGATGCCCTCGACAACTCCCTTCGAAGCGATGCTTTTGGTGAATGGGCCGATTCGTAATGAGATCGGCATGAACTGCGGCATCGGCGCTTTCAGCGCGGTAAACATGGCTAACTCGGTGCTCGGAAGGGCCTGGACATTGATGAGCATTTGCCATGGATTTGCCAAACCCAGAAGTACCCTGTGGAGTTCCCAGGGTAATAATCATACCTACAATAACTTGTGCGTCGGCGAGAATGAGGAAAGGAGCGTTTGGGAGCCTTTCCATGTTGGCAAAGGATTCAAGGCTGAAGAGAGTGTGGTCAGTATCTTCCGGGGATGGGCTTTTCTGAATAGTTACGGAGCAGCTTCCAAGCGGTCATTAATAGAGGAATTGAATATCCAGCTGCCGGCAATGCCCCCGATAAATTCCTCGGCGACGATAATCATGGACCCGCTGGTGGCCAGGAATTTAAAGGAGAACGAGGGCTTTAATACCAAGCAGGATTTCTGCCGCGCGATGTCAGAGAACATCAAGATGCCGGCGGGACAATACTGGAAAACCGATCATATCGACATGCTGGTAGCCTCCCAGGCTTACAAGGGAGTGGAACCTTACGCTTCATGGAAGAAGGTTCCGGATGACGAGTTGATAGCTCCCTATCATAACCCGGACAATATCAATATCGTTGTGGTGGGAGGAGAAACAAGCCCCCTGTGGAAAGCGACGGATTTCGGCTACTCCGGCAGCGCATCTATCGACAAGTGGCGTGCGAATACATCCGATGATGAATGCGCCGACGGAACGTGCGGACTTCAGGATGAGCTGGGTGATTATGATTAGATTTTCCCCTCGCTGGCTTTCATCGCTACATTATAGCACCTGAGCGGGGTTATTCAATAGCGTAAAGCCTGCCGTCGTAAGAGCCCACGTACACTATACCGTTGGCAATGACCTATGATGCCGGTGCGGATGGCGACCCATCCGCCTGTTGTTACCGAATTTGGAAAAGTGGGCAGTACTGTACGGTAGGCAGAACCAAAACGTTTGAAATAGCTTTCAGTTTGTGACTAGTCACTTAGAGAATCCATCGGCGCTTAATGTTACGCAGGCTCAGAATAAATAAAACTATACAAAATACGCCGAGGATTATGAAGTCCAGTGTGAATGATAGTATGTGCTCGCCGTTCACTGCGCCATGGAGGATATCGACGCCGTAAGTCACGGGAAGTATATAGGAAAGCGGGCGGATAAAGACGGGCAGTGACATGATGGGAAAGAATAGCCCGCATAAGAAAATCATCGGGAAGCGGAAGAAGTTTGAGAAAGTCTGAGCTTCGAAAATCTCGCTGACTGAAACTGCAATGAAAAGACCGAGGAAAGTAGACACGATACCTATAAGGATGATGGCTGGCACGACAAGCGACCAGGTAATTCCCGACAGGTCTGCCAGGAATGCCGCAATGATGACCGGGACAAAAGCGTTAACGATCCCGAAGACGATTGCCCCGGAGGTTTTGGCCAGCATCAACTGCTCCAGAGAAATAGGCGCCAGGAGTAGCCGCTCAAAAGAGCGGCTACGCTTCTCGAACGTGATAGTCACCGCCAGCATTGAAGTGGTCCCGAAGAGAATAGAAATAGTCATGACACCCGGCAGTAGCTCCAGCACGCTCTCCAGTCCGCTCCCGGACCTGATGAAGAACATACCCGTCCATGCCAGGGGGAAAATAATACCCCAGCTGATGTTGGGCGGCTTGAGATAATACGCCCGCATATCCTTGGCCAGGATATTCCAGAAGGCAATCCAGCGTTTCATTGGTTTCCTCCGCCCCCGGGCTTTTCCTTCTCCCTCAGCATCAGTCCCGCTTCGATGCCGGTAACCTGGACGAAAACATCTTCAAGCGACGGTAAATGTCGGCGTGCTTCAGTCACCTGAATCCCTCGTTCTTCCAGAAATCGCGTCAGCGGCCCGATATTGACAGGCCCCGAAGATTCGATACGAACCTGCTCCGGGACAGAAGATTGGAACTGATACTGCGGGAATGTTGAAGCCAAGGCTTCGGTTACGTTAGCCTCGGAATCAGAGATAGAAAGAATCAAGACATTTTTACCCTTAACCGGCTGTAAAAGATCTGACGTACGGTTGATTTTTACGATCTTTCCCTTCACGATGAAAGCAATACGCTCGCAAAGACGCTCGGCCTCCTCGATGTAGTGAGTAGTGAGAAAAACGGTTGTCCCCTGGCGATGCAGGTTGGTAATGATTTGCCTGACCTGACGTGCGCTGGCTACATCTATCCCCGTGGTTGGCTCGTCAAGAAACAGGATAGGTGGCCGGTGGATGATACCTGCGGCAAAGGTTAGCTTACGCTTCATACCCTTTGAGTAACCGGCGAACTTGCGCTCGGCGGCATCGGTAAGGCCGAAGGTTTCCAGCAACTCACGGGCTCGGGTCTGACGTTCATTTTTTCTCATCCCGTAAAGGGCCGCACAGAAGCAAAGGTTCTCGAAGCCGGTTAGTTCAGGATAAAGGTTGCTCTCATCAGGGACAACTCCCACTAGGTGTTGGGCTGCCTTGGGATTACCGGTACAATCAATACCGCCAATTTTTATCGTACCAGCATCCAGGCGAGCTAAGCCGGTGAGCAGGTTGATGGTGGTAGTCTTACCGGCACCATTGGGGCCGAGGAAACCAAACAGCTCACCATTACCTATTTGGAAACTGATACTATTTACAGCGATGACCTCGCTATATCGCTTGGTAAGGTTGGTTGCATCAATAGCCGGTGAGCTACCTAATCTCATGGTCTGTTTTCTCCAGATTTTTCATGTTCATCCTTCACCAAATTCAAGCGCGCGCGACATTAGTTCCTGCGCGTTCTTCAAGGATTCCTGTTTAATAAAGTAGTGGGCACGATATCCCTTCTTTTCCCCTTGAACTAAACCTGCATCCTTCAACACTTTAAGATGTTGAGAAACAGCTGGTTGGGTTACTCCAAGTCGAAAGGCCAGCGCATTAACGCAGAGAGCATTTGGTTCCTGTTGCTGGGATAGAAGTTTTAGTAGCTTCAACCGAGTCGGGTCAGCCAAGACGCCGAACAGTGCTGTTTTTTCTTCAATAGTTGACTTTTTCTTCTCTACATTCATGTCTATAAGTAGCCACTAATAGACTATGATAGCATTATCGCGACTAGTGGTCAATGGCAATGAAAAAACCGGGGCCTGGGTCATGATGAGTGACAGCTTTATTTAAACGATCAGGAAGTTGGATGAAAGTCTCTGTTTGTCCGGTCTGAGCCGAAATGCCGAATTGTTCTAGGAATTCGCTTAGGAAATAATTATCCTATGATTGACCTTGGTAACGTGATACCGAAGTAAACTCTTTGACAACTTTATATCATTAATAGTTCACTATGAGTAAACTGGGCGGTAGAGGGCTCGAACCTCTGACCTTCAGTGTGTAAAACAGGTTTGATAAAAGGAGGGGACCGCTTGCCTCCTTTCTGTGCTATGTTAAATTGCCTATTACTACTTGTAAATATTTGATCAAAAAAAAAGAAGCTGATATGGCTCCTTTGTCTATTGTCTCTAATTTATTCGATGGCTTGACTTGATGGGTTTTTACATAAGGAATGAAGTTACCACTTTGAAGAAGTTAAAATACTTTGTTTAGAGACAAGCTGCATAAAGCTTCATGTAGGCACTGCGGAGTTTCTTCTCAGTGTATTGAAGTGTTAGCCAGGCCGTATCGATTAGCTTCAAACCACCCGCATCAAGTTTGGCATCAGTTTGACACTGTTTTTCTTTGGGGATGGTCGACTTTGTAGTAATAAATCGCCTTAGTATCTGGTAATAATGGGCATTCGCCTGCGCATCTGCCAAGATTGCTCGATTAAGCTCCCTTTCAGCTGCTTCTTGCACCGGTTTGTTCATTTTCTACCTCCCCGCTGATAGAATAGGAAGAATACCTCTTACTGTATCCGACCAGTAAGCTTAGAGGGCAGTCAACACATGACACATATTTATATTGCCTGCCCTTTTAAGGATACTTAATTTATTAATATAACTTTTTTTAATCCCTCCATATACCTCTGGCCCTACTATCTCTTATTTGCCAGACGATAAGCCCTATTACACCAACTGTAAACAGGCTACCAAAAATTATCAAAGATATATACATTTAGTCTTACCACCTTTACTATATTATAGTCCTTAAGTTCATTGTTGCCATCAACTGCTTACCTGCCGGAACAGGAGGAATACCTCTTACTATCCCACCAGTAACCCTGGATGGCAGACAACACATGATAGATATTTATATTGCCTGCCTTTTTCAGGATACTTCATTATACGTACTACACTGGATATATATGCGCAGAAAATTTAATACCGTGACGCGTAGCTTTTGTTGCTACTTCTGGAAAGTCTTGCTTTGTTGGCTCGGCGGCATGAGGAACAACGCTTAGGCTCATTAGTAAAGCCTTTAGATTGGAAGAACTCTTGTTCTCCTGCACTGAAAGTGAAGGCAGACCCGCAATCGGAACACTGTATTGACTTGTCTTGAAAAAACATTGGATGACCTCCTCTCTTATAATTTAGTAAGAGCTCGGGTCATCCAATACAGATGTAAATCAGCGGTGGATTTCTGGAAGGTTGCAATAACCTAAACTGGAACTATACATAAAATATACACTAAAAGGATTCCATTTGTCAAGTTGATTCACTACTACTTATTACTCCATCGTGGTTGGTAATTAGAAAGGAGGAAAGGAAATGGTAAATAAAAAGAAGTTTAGCCAAGCGGAACGTGACAGGCTGGTTACACTAAAAGCACGGGCAACCCTAGCACTTCGAAAAGCTAGGGAGAAACTAACAGAATACGACAGGACACATACATCAAGGTAGTATTGCTGTTTAGTAAAATATCCCTCTCCACGGGTCATCAGGAGACATAGCCTTATTGAGAGGTGGAAGTTTGTTATACTGTTTTTTGTACGCTAGGAGAAGCCTGCGTTCAGCGTCAGATGCGTCATCAGGGTTTGTTCGCCGTTTTCGGAAATGGGTACAGGCTCTAAATCTTGTTTTCTCCTTGTGGTTTAGTAGTCTACTTCGTATTGATGTATCACTCTTCCCGATGTATAGTACCACGTTGCCTCTTGCCTTCCCGATTTCGTACACTCCTGCCTCGTTAATGGATAAGGCTTGTATGACAGCCTTTGTAAACGGTGTCCATATTGCTTTAATTGGCATAACTAACCTCCTTCGCATGACCTATTTACAACCATGCTATAATACTATTGTGGGGCTGGGGGGATTTGAACCCCCACGGCAGATGTCTGCCAGTAGCTTCCAAAGCTACCGTGCCTGCCAATTACACCACAGCCCCAACTTTGAGAATCTGGACGGGGAGAGCCAGCCAGCTACCACCCCGTCCGAATCCCCTTGTTTTAAGGATATACCCAAGCATGGGCATTTGTCAATAGGTAAACCAATAGTAAATATAGCTAGAGTAGATAATAAACCAATTATTACGGAGGGTACTATGGCTGTCTGTCCTAAATGTTACAGTAGAGACATGATTAGGTGGGGAAAATACGGCAGACTCCAAAAATGGCACTGTCAAACTTGTGGTTATACTACTGTCAACCCCCGCCAGCGAAAACCGAAGGGTAGTAAATAGATGTACAAATCATATCCACGCCTTGATGACATCACGGTTAAAGCGCCATACGTGCCGATAACCTGTAAGAACTGCGGAAGTCACAATATTATCAGGTACGGTACGTACAACGGTGTCCAGCGTTTCCTGTGTAAGGACTGCGGACGGAAGTTCGCCGACAATGATGCTCTGCCCGAAATGCAGACGCCCGTAGACCAAGTAGGCACAGCAATCGGGATGTTCTATGAAGGTCAATCACTCAATAGTATCACCAGATTACTCACGTAGATATATGGGAGTTACCCGTCTGACTCCACCATTTACCGATGGGTTAGCAGGTTCACCAAGCGGGCAGTAAAAGACCTGAAAAACTACAAGCCAGACGTTGGCTCGGTGTGGATTGCCGATGAAACAGTCCTGAAGATGGACGGGGAAAACGTCTGGTTTTGGGACATAATAGATGCTAGGACTAGATACCTGATTGCGAGCCATATTTCTCGTACCAGAACGATAAAAGACGCTCAAATTCTTATGAAGAAGGCATATAACCGAACGGGTAAAATACCCCGTATCATCTATACAGATAAGCTACAGGCTTATTTAGATGGCATAGAACTAACCTTTGGAGCAGACACCAAGCATAAACAGGGTAGTCCGTTTGATGTGGGAAGTAATAATAATCTCATAGAGCGGTTTCACGGGACGCTGAAAGCACGTACCAAGATAATGCGGGGTTTGAAGGATATCAATACTGCCAAGTTATTCACGCAAGGCTGGCTATTGTACTATAACTATTTACGCCCCCACGAGTCGCTGAGAGGTAAGACACCCGCAGAGGTATCAGGCGTGAAATATCCCTATCGTAACTGGCAGGACATCGTGGCTGGTCGCAGGATTGACACTGTTAGCCAAGCCAACGCTACCAGTGTTCTTGAAGTTCCCGAACTTCCCAAAGGAACAAGGTACATGGTGGTACGGAAGCGAATAACCAAGCGTCCCAAGCGAAAAAGACAGACCAATAAAAAAGTTGAGGCTACGCTAACCACTATCAGGAGTCGTGCGTGAACCAACCACTTTGGAGAAGAACCCACTACTAGTGTTGAAAAATCATTTTCTAGTCTCGATGGTGGGGGGTACCGTACGATAGGTAGAACCTTTGAATTGGTGTTCAGCCTAGTCTAATAGTATATGACAGTTTTGACTTTTGGTTATTCTTCTTCCAACGATGTCTAATGATTTGTACCCTGGGAGCCCGAACTCCCAGGGTACATTTACTATGTCTATCCATAGGCACCACCTCCTTTGATGTGTGGTACCCTTATTCTATTCTATTTATAGTATTTGTCAAACTAGCGTCTACTAAGTTAGAATCGTCCCTTTATTGCCTCATGTTTTCACGCTTTTCGTCGATTCGAAATGAAAAGGTATAAAGCTACGCCTATTACTCCCACCGCAACCGTAATACCGATAATAAGCAGCCAGCTGCTGATCTTTGGCGCAGGTGGATTTGGTGAGGCAGGTGGCTGTGTTGGGTTAGGAACGACTCCCTCAGCCATGAATGACCCAGAAAGTCCGGCGACATTTCCAACGGGAGATTCAGTTAGATCGTTGACGGTGGGTGGGGCTGGCCTGGGCACCAAGCCGAGAGCAGCGAAGGTCATCGATTTACTGAACTCAGCAGTGATGGTGTGGTTTACAACGTCAACTATGCAGTCAAGTTTAACCCATCCGCCAGCATTTTCATCATACGAGGCCAGAAACAAATCTTCTTCGTGAGCCCCTTTCGGCAGAGTATAGGGCTCATAACTCCAGGTTAAGGTCATTGACGGGTTGAAGGTAGTCCCGCCGGGGGGCAAGATGTAAGCTGGCCCGATGAAATACATATCGTCGGTCGATGTGGACGGAATCTCAATTACGTCTATCTCCAAGGTGCGTAGTCGAATGCCATTACTATCCTTTACCACAGTACCTTCAGGTATATAAATATTAAGTACGCCATCAGCACATATAATATCTACTGTCTCGAGCAGTCTGCCGTTCACATCAATGTGGAAGCGTTTCTTGAGCTCAAGAGCATTAACATCCAAATAATAGTGACGAGGCTTGTCATCATCATCTTCCTCGTATGGTAGTAGGATGACCGTTGGTGGTGTTAACGTAGTAAAGTTCTTCTCGATACCATAGCTGGTGCCATCACCGGCTGCCCTGGCCCGGAAGTAGTAAGTGGTGTTTGGAATCAAGGGGGTGAGGTCAAAGCTAAAGGCACCGGTAGCACTCATTGCCTGGGGGGTAGTCTCATGGGGGTAGGGGCCACCCGGGGTCTGCCCCCACTCAAAGGAGACGTCTACCGATGTGGCTGAACCGAGGTCATCCAGGCTGCCGTTTAGGCGTGCCGAATCGAGCTCTATATTACCGGCATCGTTGGTGGTGACCGCTGGCGGTGTTAACGTAGTAAAGTTCTTCTCGATACCATAGCTGGTGCCATCACCGGCTGCCCTGGCCCGGAAGTAGTAAGTGGTGTTTGGAATCAAGGGGGTGAGGTCAAAGCTAAAGGCACCGGTAGCACTCATTGCCTGGGGGGTAGTCTCATGGGGGTAGGGGCCACCCGGGGTCTGCCCCCACTCAAAGGAGACGTCTACCGATGTGGCTGAACCGAGGTCATCCAGGCTGCCGTTTAGGCGTGCCGAATCGAGCTCTATATTACCGGCATCGTTGGTGGTGACCGTTGGTGGTGTTACGGCCTCTTCAGCAGCGAGGGAAAGAGTGGGTTCCGGCTCAATATATCTCCTCACCATAAATTCATCCATCCACCCGATTTGTTGTGCCACCAAAAAACCTACTGGGCCAGATGACTCAAGGTCTGAAGCCTCCGTCGACGAACTATTCACATATGGAGTTTCCCCGGGTTTCCACTGGAGCTGGCCTGAATCGCTCACAAAATCGGATTTAAATCTGGTATCATTTATCCCCCAAACCGCAAAATAGAACCGGTAGATAGTATTGTTAGAATAATACTTGGTACCAGTCGGATCATAAGCCGAGGTAAGTGCATTCCTGGAATTTCTTCCAATGCCAGCCTCATTATAACTCCCCTGAGCAAAGGAAGCGGTATAAAAATCATTGATAGAAGAACCTGGCGTAGCCCACTGGACTCTGGCTAGAAGGCCTGGAGTGGTATTAGTGGGATAGGTTCCACTATCGCGTATTTGATATTCCACATAGACATCTCGTTCATCTATGTCCGCAACTACCCATTCTCCAACGAAGTTGTCACCGGTGTTGTAGCTAATTCGTTGATTTCCCGCGTCGTAAGGAGGACTGTAGTTACCATCACCATGCCAGTTAGTAATACCTAGCCTGCCAATGTAATACTCACCTGAGCGATCAGTGGAGTAATTGTTATAATGAAGGTATACATTTTCAAGATTGGCCGGACCTGTTCCTACAGCGGCATTACCATAGTAGACATAGTAATTATCATCACTGGAGGAAGCGGCAATGTCAGCCTGAAGTCTGAACCGGATAATTGTTGAAGCCGTATCGGGATCGATGATGTGTCGATCCAGCTCTTGCCAACCACTACCATCCCACCACACAATCCGTAAATCATCACCATCGTCCTGAATATCAGGGCTGATCGTATTCATCGTCATCTCAACTGTATATCCAGCATAGCCATTATAGGGAGTATTTATATCGGTCAAGACGGTGATTTGCCGTCGGAATTGATAATTGATATCCCACCAGTCCTGGCTAGCCTCAACATTTTGAGGAGGAAATAGACATTCCAGTAGAGTAACCAGTATCAGCACGGCTATTACATGAATAGATTTTTTTAACATTTTATGAATCCCCTCCCACCAGCAAAAGTCGGTCCAATTCAACTCTACTTAACTTTGACTAGTCTGGTATTTTCGACCTTATTAGCCATCCCTTCAACTCTTCTAATATCAGCTTCTGTAAATAATCTTCCATCCCGAACATCGCTGTACGCCTATACCAATATGGCCTCTTCGGAAAGTGTCAAGACCGGAGCGGTAGTTTCCGGGAAGGAGTTATTTAATTCCACAGTAATCTCTTTCTTCTCATTCTTATATGCCTGTTCTACTATGGGCATTTGACCCAGCACATCACCTAACGGAACAGAGTCGCTCAAGGAGATAGAAATTATCAGGCCTTCCTTCTCCGACCAGTTATAAGATGATATCTTTAGGTTGTTGATAGTCTTTAAATGCAGGCAAAGCTGGTTTACCTGGATGTAATTTTCAGCTGATTCTACGTGTATACGAATATCACCGCTAAAAATCTCTGAGTTAGCATTGTTCCTATTATTCTTCATGTCTTTCCCCAATAACTCTCGAGGTTAAAGTCAAACTAAAGGATGAAGCTAGGTTATTCAATGGTCATATGACTATTGTACTAAGGCAAGAATAAACAAAGCATAAATATCGGAGATATAAATCTAAACATCGCGTAAAAGTATGACCATAGTACTAGTATAAAAGTCAGAGAGGTGCTAATTTTCAGTTGTTTACCGGTGGGGCGTAGCTATTGGGCAATCGAACCTGCTGCCTATCGTCGGATCGTAGTGGCGTGCATTCCAGTGGTACAACCCGGTAGTTCGATAAACTCACTATAAATTCCATCAAGGCGCTGGCCGGTAAATTTCTTATCGTTGGGCACGGAGCCGGAGTATGTTTCTCCAAAGGGCAGTTATTTGATTTTATTCTTGGTAAGGATACGTATTTTCCCAAATTTTGCCATCTAGTCGGCTCATTTAACAATCATTGACATGTTTTTGGAATCGTGCTTATACTTAAAATATCAGGTTCTTATTAGATACAAGCCGACGGTTTGGGCAGTGGTCTGAGAAGGCTACATCATAGCTCAATTTCAATATATTTCTTTCCGTGAGTAAAAGAACCTCCCCAGAGATACTGTCCGGTAATAAATATGAAAAGAGTATGGTATATGAAATATTTCTTTAAAGGACGTAAAAAAGAAAATAAAAATTCTGAAGCGGCGGTAAAATCTCCCGCCTCACCTGTAGAAAAACCACAAATATCATCCGGCCAAACCGATATTTCCGGCAGCACTCCTGTACCGCATAAACCGCATACGCTCGGTGAACTCAAAGCAGCCGGTTATAAATCCCTATCTATAAAAGAAGAAATGAGGCGAAATCTCATTACGTTAATTAGGGCAAAAGAGCCTATCTTTCCCGGTATCATTGGCTATGATAATACCGTCATTCCACAGGTGGAAAATGCAGTCATATCCGGTCAGAATATCATCTTCCTGGGTGAAAGAGGACAGGCAAAGTCACGCATCATGCGTCACCTCGTAGACTTGCTGGATGAGGCAATACCGGTCATAAGGGGTTGTGAAATTAACGATAACCCCTTCTCCCCAATATGCAAGTCCTGCCAGGAAAAGGTCGCCAGGGACGGAGACGCCACGGAAATCGCCTGGTTATCGCGGCAAGACAGGTACGGAGAAAAACTGTCCACGCCGGACACGACGATTGCCGACCTGATCGGCGATGTCGACCCTATTAAGGTTGCCCAGGGCCGGTATTTATCCGATGAGCTAACCATGCACTACGGGATTATCCCGCGGACAAACCGTGGAATATTTTGCATCAACGAGCTGCCGGATTTAGCGGAAAGGCTGCAGGTGGGTTTATTCAACCTGATGGAGGAGGCAGATATCCAGATAAAAGGTTATCGGGTCAGGTTACCCCTGGATGTCATGCTTGTTGCCAGCGCCAACCCTGAAGACTATACCAGTCGCGGCAGGATTATCACCCCACTTAAAGACCGATTCGGCGCTCAGATCCGCACCCATTACCCGGTCACGGTCAAGGATGAAATGGCTATTGTCGAACAGGAATGGCGACAATTTAAGGATGGGGATATCAGTTTTTCCGTTCCGGACTATGTTAAAGAAGTCATCGCCGAGATAACGCACCAAGCCAGGAGGAGTCCGGATATTGGCCAGCGTTCCGGGGTCAGCGTGAGGGTTTCCATCACTAACATGGAGACGGTGGTCTCTAATTCTATCAGACGGGCTGTAACGCTGAATGAAAAGCTGGCGGTGCCGCGTATCAGCGATCTCCATTATATAGTTGCCTCCACCACCGGTAAGGTGGAGATGGAGGGTTTCGAGGACAAGAACGAGCAGAAAATCATAAACGACTTCATTAGAAAGGCGACGCTTAATGTGTTTAACCGGTATTTCAAACCTGAAGAACTTGAAAATATTGTAAAGCCGTTCGATGATGGGTTCAGTGTCGAAACCTCCGATAATATGAGCGCTAAGTCTTATGTTCGATATATAAAAGAGATTCCGGGATTACCAAAAGTAGTAAAAAAAATGACGAATGACGAAACCCCGG
The DNA here is from genome assembly GCA_964503235.1 of uncultured Dehalococcoidaceae bacterium. Lineage (GTDB taxonomy): Bacteria > Chloroflexota > Dehalococcoidia > Dehalococcoidales > RBG-16-60-22 > W425. Next base: position 30,090 of record CAZCZJ010000011.1, read on the forward strand.
AAATCCTTGCGTCAATATTGGAGTTCATATTTGAGGGCCTGCACCTGAATAAAAGGTTGAACAAGACAACGGTAGAAGGTAAGACTGTTTACAGGAATTAAATGAATAACTATCGCTATTCAGAATGGGACGGCACGCAGAACATCTTCGAACCGGATGTTGACTCCTTGATGGAAGAGCTTCAACGGAACCTGATGTACGATGGGGATCTTGCCGAAGCTCTGCGTATGATGCAGCGAGAAGGACTCAGGGACAGCCAGGGGAGACATCTTCCCAGTCTTCGAGAACTACTGGAGAGGCTGCGTCAGCGACGGCAAGAACATCTGGAGAAATACAAGCTGAACTCGATAATGGACGACATACGCAAAAGACTCGATGAAATTATCCAGATAGAGAAGAAAGGTATCCAGGAAAGGCTGGATTCAGCCAGGCGGAAATCAGCCGACGGCAGCCAGGAGCTGAACTGGGAAGTGCGTGAAAAACTGCTCAAGAACCTGGAGGAACGAGTCTCCCAGAACATGGATAAATTGGAAGACTTGCCTTCAGATACCGGTGGGCGGATAAAAGAACTCAGCCAGTATGACTTTATGGACCAGGAGGCACGGCGCCAGTTCCAGGAACTTATGGACATGCTTAAAAGAAACGCCATGTCTTCGTTCGCCCGTGAAATGACGCAGAGACTTCAGAACATGGACGCCAATTCACTGGCTGCTATGAGGCATTTTATCGAGGCTGTCAACCAGATGCTGGAAGCGCGAAGAAGAGGAGAGGAACCCGATTTTCAAGGTTTCATGGAACAGTTCGGAGACTTCTTCGGACCGAACCCGCCGAAAAACCTCGATGAACTAATCGAACACTTGCAGAACCAGATTGCCCAGGCGCAATCTTTAATGGAGAGCCTTTCCCCGGCCGACAGGCAGGAACTTCAGGAGCTTATCGACTCGATGCTGGATGAGTCTACCAAATATGAGCTGGGAAAGATGATGGCAAACCTCGAGACATTGGACCCCGGCTGGCTGACACCGCAGCGGTATCCCTTTTCCGGAGAGGAATCTCTTTCTTACCATGAAGCTCTGAAGCTAATGGAACAACTCCAGAAAATGGATACACTCGAAGACCAGTTCATGGACTCCCGGTATAACGACTCTCTGGACGATATTGACGAAGAGCTGCTTAAGGAGCTTCTTGGCGACACCGCTGCGGAAGAGCTTAAGCGGATGCGCGATGTCACGAAGATGCTGGAGGACGCCGGCTATATTCGTAAGAAAAAAGGCAGATACGAACTGACACCGCGCGGTATGAGGAAAATAGGGGAAAAGGCCCTGAATACGGTTTTCGCCAGTTTGAAGAAAGACCGCAGCGGTAGCCACGACATCAGGCAGCGGGGCAACGGCGGTGAAAGGATCGATGAAACGAAGCGGTACGAGTTCGGGGATGATTTCGATCTAAATCTTGAAAGGACTTTTACCAACGCTTTACTTCGTCAGCACCAGGTTCCGGTAAAACTGGAGGTTGAGGACTTCGAGGTTTTTCGGCAAGAACAAAGGACACGTTCCGCGACAGTTATGATGCTGGATATGAGCCTATCTATGAGGACGGGTGGGAATTTTGAAGCTGCAAAAATCGTATCGATTGCTCTCAACTCCTTAATCACCGGTAAATTTCCTAAAGATAGTTTTTATATACTGGGATTCTCCAGTATTGCCCGACGTATGACCCCGGAAGAGTTAACCTATATAACCTGGGATGATTTTACGCCGTATACTAATATGCAGCACGGATTCATGCTTGCCAGGAAAATATTGGGAAAAGACCGCAGCGCTAACAAGCAGATTATTATGATTTCCGATGGTCAACCCACATCGCATATCGAAAACGGCCGTATTGTCTTTCACCTGCCTACCACCCAGCGCTGTATCGACGTGACGTTGAAGGAAGTCAATAACTGTACCCGAGCGGGTATTGTCATCAACACTTTCATGTTACCAAGCCGGGATATTTTCAACTTATTTGTAGACAGGATGGCGCGCCTGAACCACGGACGGGTCTTTTTTACATCCCCCGGTGACCTGGGCAAGTACATTATTGTTGATTATATCAACAATAAAAAGACGAAAATTTAGGGCATTCTCATTTTTCTATTTTGCATCAAACTTAACATCCGGCACGCAGGTGCCGGTATGATAGAGAGAGGGGACAATGGTTAGACCTACCTGGTGGGCGGACTGGCCGTCTAGCAGAGTTGACGAAAATTTAACGATACTTGACGTGGTGAATTCCCAGACGGTCGATTTTAAACTAGCCGGACTTCTCTGGCTCATTATGGAACACCGGGCTTCGGTATTGGTTGCGGCCGGTCCAATATGGGCGGGAAAGACCACCATACTTCATGCGCTGCTGGACTTTTTACCTCCCGGGATAAAGCGGGTCGCTTTACGTGGATATGCCGAGGATTTCAAGTTTTCAAATAAATATAAGCCGGATAATACATATCTCGTTTCTGAAGAAATCAGCAATCACAGCTATGAATATTTATGGGGGCATCAGGTTGTTAAGGCATTTGAGTTACTTGCAGAAAATTATGCTTTAGGAAGTACAATACATGCCCGTAACGTCAGGGAAGTCGCGTATGTCCTGCATGGCATTCTAAAAGTACCTCTGCCGCTAATTGCCGGGCTTGGCGTGGTCGTCACCCTCCAGGCTACAAATGGCCGGTCCTATTATGATGAGCCGGTCCGCCGCGTAGACACGGTGAGTATCATAAACTTTGCTGACGAAGGTTTGGTCGCCCAGACTCTAGCGGCCCGGCAGTTAACTGATGACGAGTTCATTTTCCCTTCAGAGAAGGCTTTATACAATACTCTTTTTAATAAATTCGATATAAAGTATGAAAACGTATTTTCCGAAATAGCCCGGCGGGAAACGTTTTTAAGTGGGCTTGCCGATAAGGGAATATCCACCCGTGAGGAAGTGAGACAGGCGATTTCGGATTATTACCAGTCACGGTTTACCGGGGATTCCTTAGGGTAGTCAAACTGTAAAAAAATCATCAGCACAATAATTACCGGATTCAACCAGGCCTACTTTATCCTCACCGGATAAACCAAAGCCCGTGGTACCTACCTAAAAAGTATCCGGCGTTATAGTAGTACAGCCCGGTGAAATCAAGGCGCTGGATGTTGAAGCTATGGTGGGCGGTACTGTGCGATAGGTATAACTCATAAACTAGTCTTTGTTTACTATAATCTATCGGTATATACCAAGCAAATTATGCTTGATACTACTATTGCTAGTCCCGAAATTGAGAGCTTTTTTTAAGCTAGCGTTTACCCCTGCTTCAACTTATGGGAGGCAGGATTATGGAAATCATCTACTTCCTCATCCTCGACATTATCATCCTTTCTCAAAGGATTAGAGTCACTTGGGCTCTATTCTATCAACAGCCTGTCTTTATATCAACGTAATGTAATTCTCCGTGTTTCTCTCGTGATTGATGCCTTCCTTATTAGATGGGAAAAAATAATATAGATAATGTTAATTTTTTAATAAATTTTCATAAAGAAAATGAGGAAAAGGTAGGATAAGTTAGTTTGAGTGAGATTTAGTGATGTTGACAGGTTTTAGACTTTTACCTAATATCTTAGTATTAATTTTTAGAGCTTCGAAGAGAACCCAGCAAATTAAAAATATATGTAGATAAAAAGGCTTTAAAAAAAAGAGTGATACACACCGAGGGAACTTTGAATTGCACCTTTAATTGGACACTTGGGTAGCAAGGAGCTAGTAGTGTAACCGACCTTTGTAAAGGTCGGTTATTTTTTATTAATACCTGATTTCATATTCCGGGAGGGCATTTAAAAATGAGAATTAGGAGATTGGCAATAGTATTTTTAATAATGGCATTTGTAGCGAGTTTGCTACCGATATCCAGCGGCGTGCTAGCCGATGCCACATCGATAACTTTTACAGGTGAAGAACTGCTGGGGAGGCCGACGGATACTTCGATTACGATTAATGTAGTGCCCGATGAAAATGTGGATATATATTACCAATGCGGTACATCTAGCGGGGGGTACTCAATCGAAACATCCGTCCTGCCAGCTACGGCCGGCGAGCCGCATGAAGTAGTAATCGACGGACTTGCACCGGACACGTTGTATTATTATCGAATGCAATACCAACAGTCCGGTGCAAGCACCTGGATTGCGCGTGATGAGCATACTTTTCATACTCAGAGAGCGCCGGGCAGCACCTTTACCTTTACCATAACAACCGATTCACATTTCGGCCAGTACGGTGGGCAAACGGCCGATGAAGTTGCTCTCTACGAGCAGACATTACTTAATGTAGCCGGGTATAACCCTGACTTCCACCTCGACCTCGGTGATACCTTCGCTATGGACCCGTCACCCCTGGGTACCGGAATGACTCCGGAAGAAGCCGATGCAGCCTACGCTATCCAGCGGCCCTACATGGGGCTTATCAGCCATTCGGTCCCGATATACCTGGTTATCGGTAATCACGAGAACGAGGAGGGCTGGAACTGGGACGATACTTTCACCCCGCCGGATCAATCCCTGGCTATTGTCGGGATCGAAGCCCGGAAGAAGTACTTCCCCATTCCCGTTCCGGATGATTTCTATACCGGTAATGAAGACGACTTACCAGAACCATACGGCGGTGATTATAATCGCGAGGACTACTACGCCTGGACCTGGGGTGACGCCCTGTTCGTCGTACTCGATCCGTTCCATTACTCCATGACCTGGCCCAACGAAGATGGAGCGGGCTACGGTGGTGAAGGACAGGATGGTGAAGTCAGTGGCGACAGGTGGGACTGGACCCTGGGTATTGAACAGTACCTATGGCTTAAGGATATACTTGAAAGTAGCGATGCTACGTATAAATTCGTCTTCTCTCATCACGTAACCGGCGGCTCAACGCCCTACGCGCGGGGAGGAATCTCGGCCGCGCCCTACTTCGAGTGGGGAGGCATGAACGCCGACGGCAGCTGGGGTTGGGATACTGAAAGACCGTCTGGTGAAGGATGGGATGTTCCGGTCCACCAGTTGATGGCGGATAATGGCGTAAACATCTTTTTCCACGGCCATGACCATATCTATGCCTACGAAGAGCTTGACGGCATGGTCTATCTGGAATGCCCCAAGCCGGATGATGCCGGCTACGATTGGGAACCTTACGGCTACGGCTACACCGAAGGACTATATCCCGACGCCTTGATGATACAGAACTCGGGTCACATACGTGTTAATGTTACTCCTGACGATGTAACCGTTGAGTATGTAAGGTCGTATCTCTCAGGAGACGGTACTAATGGAGAGGTCGCTGATTCGTTTACGATTCCGGCCGTTACCACGACTCATGACCTGACCCTGGACGCCAGCCCTGACGTTGGCAGTGTAATCGTGCCGGCTGAGGGTACTCATACCTATGCTGAAGGCGCGGAAATCTCAATTTCAGCAATTCCAGCGCCGGGCTACGCTTTCGATTCATGGATCGGTGGAGATGTAGCCGATCCCGACTCGGCCAGCACCACCGTGACCATGGATGCCGACAAGACCGTCACGGCTAACTTCGTCGAATTCACCGGTGTCGCCGTTGACGGTGCTGTTTCTAGTAATACCGCTGACGATGTCAGTAGTATCAGCTTCGCTCATACCACCGGCACCGGTGCAGACCGGCTGATGCTGGTCGGTGTATCCTGGAACTGCGGCACTACCGATAGGACCATTTCTTCAGTCACTTTCACTCCCGATGGCGGCAGTGCTACGGCGTTGAATGAGGTTCTAACTCAGCAGGCTGAATCACAGTTACGCTACTCCGCAATCTACAGCCTGATTACCCCACCGAGTGGAGCTACCGGTACGGTTACCGTCACTTTCTCGGGTTCTGTCTCCAACGGTATCGTGGCTGGTGCCGTCAACTTTGCTGGAGTTGACCAGACGACCCCCCTCGGAACCCCTGATGGTGCAGGCTCTGGTACCAACAACACTGCCCCAAGTGTAACCCTGACGGGGCTTAACGGTGATGAACTGGTATTCGATAACGTGTTCCAGGGTGCCTCGGGTGAATCTCAAACACTCACCGCAGGCGCCAACCAGACGCAGCTATGGAACGCCTGGATAGCCAACACCCGGGCTGCCTCCAGCACCGAGCAGGCCACTGGTGGCTCAGTCACCATGAGCTGGACAGCGGGTAGTGCGTCCTATTGGGCCATTGCCGCAGTACCCATCAACCCGGCGCTGACCGGGACGACCTATGATCTGACGGTGAATACTATAGGCAATGGTAGTGTCAGTCTTGACCCCGCCGGCGGTACCTACGCTTCTGGAACGGTGGTCACTCTAACGGCCACTGCCGATCCGGGCTGGACCTTTAGTGCCTGGAGCGGCGACGGTACTGGGGATGCCCCCGGCACCCGGTCGGTGACTATGGATGGTGACAAGAGCGTTACGGCAACCTTTACGGTTGAGACCGGTATTTTGGGTGATGTTAATGGTGATGGTCTTGTTAACTCCACCGATGCCTTGATTATACTATCTTGCGATGTGGGGATTGATACCTCGGCGTACTGTCCCATGAATTGCGGCGATGTCAACGATGATGGACTGATTAACTCCACCGATGCCTTGATTATCCTGTCCTACGATGTGGGTATTTACGTTCCGTATCCGGTGGGAGAACCCGGATATCCATCCAGCGTAACTCCGTGTCCGGGATGTAGTCCCTAACTGAGGAGTCTCAGCATGTGGTTGAAAATTGAACAAGAACGTCTAACACAGGAAGTAAAGAAATGAAATTGGTACACATCTTCGCTGATGGATGCTTCGCATGGTCCCATCCTACTCTTTAGATTGTAATTGCAGCCGGTATGGCCTCTGATGCCAGTAGCCAGAAACTAACTCAATATCAGATTGTAAAAAATAATATAGATAATATTAAGTTTTTATTAAATTATCATAAAAAAAGTGGGAATAGTTAGGAAAAGTTAATTTAAGTGACCTTGACAGATTTAGTAACCTGCCAGTAAATATAAGTAGCTAATTTTCCAGTTAGAGCATCCTGGAGGAGGACTAGAACAATATCTGAAATGATAATCAAGCGAACACATTATAAAATTTAATAAGTGATACATATTTTCAAAGGGGGCATTGAATTGCACCTGTAATTGGATACTTGGGTTGCAAGGAGCCAGTAGTGAAACCGACCTTTAAAAGGTCGGTTTTTATATTTAATATACGTAGACTCAAAGGGGGAGTGATATAAGCATGAAAATTCGCCGAATTTTAATCCCGATAATAGTAATGGTATTTCTCACGAGCCTACTACCCATGGCCAGTGAGACAATTGCCGCTACTCCAACCAGTTTTTCTGGGGAGGAGCTACTCGGTAAGCCAACGGATACATCAATTACGATAAATATCGTTCCTGATACGACTATCGAATACTACTACGAGTATGGGACTGCACCGGGAAACTATACCGATGATAACTTGCCCGCGGTGACAGCCACCGGTGGTCAACCGAGTGAAATTGTCATCACCGGACTTGCGCCGAATACAAAATATTACTATCGTATGCAATATCAGAATCCCAGCGACCCCGGTTGGATAACGCGTACTGAACACTCCTTCTGGACACAGAGGGCACCCGGTAGTACCTTTACATTTTCTATAATTGCCGATTCACATGCCATGTACAATACTCAATATCAACAAGCAATACAAAATGTTATTACCGACGAGCCCGATTTCTATTTCGATCTTGGCGATACCTTCATGACGGATAATGATAATAACCAAAGTCAAGTTAATGCCGAATACCTGGCGCAACGTAATCCATTATATATGGGTGGCGTTGGTTCTTCGGCACCGATTTTTCTAGCATCAGGAAATCATGAGAACGAAGAGGGCTGGAACCTTGATGATACCTTTAGTATCGCCCAGGCCAGTATCCAGGCCCGAAAGCTGTACTTCCCAACTCCTATCGACGATGGATTCTATTCCGGTAATACGGACCCACTTACTGCTATTGATGCCGGGACTTACGGTGACCAGTACCGTGAAGACTACTATGCGTGGGAGTGGGGCGATGCGTTGTTCGTTGTTTTCGACCCCTTCCAGTATACGATGGCCAATCCGTACGGTTCCTCAGCAGGAGAAGGGTATGATGACCCGGCAACGGGAGATAGATGGAATTGGACTTTAGGTCAGCAGCAATTCGACTGGCTTAAGAATGTCCTGCAAACCAGCACCGCAAAATACAAATTTATCTTTGCTCATCATATGTTGGGAGGTACACAAAATTACGTGCGAGGTGGTGCCGTCCCGGCGCACATGTTCGAGTGGGGCGGCTATAATGCCGATGGGACTACATGGGGGTTCGATACGAAACGTCCCACATTCGGAGATGACCCCGTTCATCAGTTATTTATTGATAATGGTGTCAGCGCCTTTTTCCATGGCCATGACCACCAGTATGCTTATGAGGTAAGAGATGGTATTGTCTACCAGTGCCTCCCCCGGCCATCTACCGGCCTTGATTTCAACTACTACAATGAAAGCGATCCCTATACGGAAAAGGTATTACCAAGTCCGGGCCACCTCCGCGTTACGGTTACACCGACTGAGACGACGGTGGAATACGTTTCTTCATCGCCAGGCTCAAGTGGTACGGTAAATTACAGTTATGATATTGAACCCAATGATCCTGGGACTACCTATGAACTGACGGTGAATACTGTGGGCAATGGTACCGTCACGCAGGATCCGCTACCTCCATACTATGTCGGTGATGACACGCCGGTCACTCTGACGGCCACTGCCGATCCCGGCTGGACCTTTAGTGCCTGGAGCGGCGACGGTATTGGGGATGTCCCCGGCACCCGGTCAGTGACCATGGATGGCGACAAGAGCGTTACGGCAACCTTTACGTTTGAGTCCAGTATTTTGGGTGATGTCAATGGTGATGGGTTTGCTAACTCCACCGATGCCTTGATTATCCTATCTTGCGACGCGGGCATTGATACCTCGGCGTACTGTCCCATGAATCGCGGCGATGTCAACGATGATGGGCTAATCAACTCCACCGATGCCTTGATTATCCTATCCTACGATGTAGACATTGATGTTCCGTATCCTGTAGGAGAACCCGGATATCCATCCAGCGTAACTCCGTGTCCGGGATGCACCGGTTAACCGGTGAGTCTCAGCACGTGATTGAAAATTG